>DATITS010000082.1:0-3206 GCA_035467535.1 Desulfobacterales bacterium | reverse complement strand
GTTCACCTCGCATGGCGCAAGGTATACGGACAGAAATTAGACACAGAATTTTTTTGCCGCAGACACACGCAGACAAACGCCGACGACAGCTGAATGCTTTCGCATTCTGCTACATGGGTTTTAGCTCCGCGACCTGCGGAGCTAAAAGATGTGATCGCTTCCGCGATGAGGAACCAATCGCAGCTCCCCGGCACTTCGTCTGGCGCTGGTCATCTCATCTGCCCGTAGGGCGAGCCTGTTTTCCTCCGCCAGGTCGGCGGAGGAAAATGTCTGCGTCCGTCTGCGGCTAATACCAATATTTTTGAACTTTAGCGCACTTTAGGTATTTTAGGCACTGTTTTTTACGCATTTGACTCTCTTAGGGCTTTGTATTACGCTGAAAATACAGACTAAGATGTCAAATCCATCGACAAACTCAACGGACGCCATGCCGTCATGAAGATGAAAACCACGCACGACCGGATGATGAACTCGATCCTGATCACCGGCATCGTTGTCGCCTGCTTCTACTGGGTATGCGAATCGTTCATGTTCTTTTTTATGGCGCCGGAGGCCAATATCTTCCAATACCTGCTCGGCCCGAACCTGTTCCAGACGTTTACACGAATCCTCGTGTTGTGCCTCTTTGCCATCTTCGGGTCGCACATCCAGTACACCCTGAACAAGGAGCGTGAGGCGGACGAGGCGCTGCGGGTGAGCGAGGAGAAATACCGCAACATCATCGAGAGCATCGAGGAGGGGTATTTCGAAACCGACCTGCGGGACAACCTGACCTTCTTCAACACTCCCCTGGCGCGCATTCTGGGTTACAGCGTTGCCGAACTCCAGGGAAAGAACACCCGCGATTTCATAGCCCCTGAGGCCGCGGCCGCCGCAGAGGCCACGCTCGAAAAAGTGGTCAAGACAGGGGATGCGGCGTCGGTGGCCGATTACAAAGTCATCCAGAAGGACGGCGACCCGAAAGACCTCGAGCTTTCCGTTTCGCTGATCCGGGACGCCGCGGGGCGACCGACGGGTTTCCGCGGAGTGGTCCGGGACGTCTCCGGGCGCAAGCGCGACGAGGGGGACCGCAAGAAGCTCGAGGGACAGCTGCAGCAGGCGCAGAAGATGGAAGCCATCGGAACGCTGGCCGGCGGCATTGCCCACGACTTCAACAACATCCTCATGGGCATCCAGGGCAACGCGACGCTGCTCGATATGCGGCTCGACCCGGACCATCCGGGGCACGAGAAGATCCAGAACATCGAGAAGTACGTGGAGAGCGGCACCGAGCTGTCCAGGCAGCTGCTCGGCTTCGCCCGCCGCGGGAAATACAACGTCAAAGCCTCCGACATCAACGACATCATCGAGAAATCCGCGTCGATGTTCGCCCGGACGAAGAAGGAGATCCGGGTGCACCACCAGCTCGCCCCCGAGGTCTGGACGGTGGAGGTCGACCGCGGCCAGATCGAGCAGACCCTGCTCAACCTCTATGTCAATGCCTGGCAAGCCATGCCCGACGGCGGGGACCTCTACCTGATGACGGAAAACCTGTTCCTGGACGAAAACTACGTGCGTCCTTTCAAGGTGAAGCCGGGCTGCTACGTGAAGATCACGGTGGCCGACAGCGGGGTCGGCATCGACAAGGCGGACATGGCCCGGGTCTTCGAGCCGTTTTTCACCACCAAGGAAATGGGCCGCGGCACCGGCCTCGGTCTGGCCTCGGTGTACGGGATCGTCAAGGGCCACGGCGGCCACATCAACGTCTACAGCGAAAAGGGCCGCGGCACCACCTTCACCATCTACCTGCCGGCCTCCGCTCAGCAGGAGGTGGAGGCGGATGTGCGCACCGCGCCGGACACGGTTCAGAAGGGTCAGGAGACGGTTCTGCTGGTTGACGACGAGGCGATGATCATTGACGTCGGCCGGGGCCTGCTGGGCGAGCTCGGCTACACGGTGATGTCGGCGGGCAGCGGCGCGGAGGCCTTGGAGGTGTACCGGCAAAACTCGGGCCGGATCAACCTCGTCGTCATGGACATGATCATGCCCGGTTTGGGCGGTGGTGAAACTTTCGACCGCCTGAAGCGGATCAACCCCAACGTGAAGGTGCTGCTGTGCAGCGGCTACAGCATCAACGGCCAGGCGTCCAAGATCATGGAGCGCGGCTGCGACGGGTTTATCCAGAAGCCGTTTACGCTCATGCAGCTCTCGGTCAAGGTAAGGGAGATATTGGATAAGAAATAAGTGCCTAAAGTGCACTAAAATGCCTAAAGTGCCTAAAATTAAAAAAGCTGAAGAGTGTTGGTGAGCAATAGAGTCCCCATCTCATGCCGGCGCAAGTCGTCTTTTTCCCAACAAACTCAACAAACCCAACAAACATTTCGTCCTGGTATCATTTCAATTTTAGGCATTTTAGGCACTTTAAATTTTAGGCACTTGTATTACGGCTCCATCACCGGATCCCTCAGGATCAGCTCGATCGCCCGGGCGGCGGAGGCGGCGGCTTC
Organism: Desulfobacterales bacterium; assembly: GCA_035467535.1. GTDB lineage: Bacteria > Desulfobacterota > Desulfobacteria > Desulfobacterales > SpSt-501 > SpSt-501. The sequence goes on along the minus strand of DATITS010000082.1, from coordinate 720 downwards.
CGGGAAGACCCGGGCCAGGTCGCGGATGTGTCGCAGGTTGTCCGCCGTTCTGAGGATCAGCATGGCCAGGTCTCCCTCTTCCATCTCCGCGGTCGAAACGACACTCTCCCACGACTGCCCCCCGGCCCAGGCGTGCATTACCGCCGCCGGTTTCAGGTAGAGCGCCCGGTCTTCGAAACCCGCCGCCTGCATCTCACCGATGAACGGTGTGAGGGCCGCGGCCGTGCGCCGGTAGCGCTGGGTCAGCACCTTGGGCAGGCGCTTGCGGTCGAGCCGTTCGTCGGTCTCCTTCTCGTTCACGAACACCGCAACGATTGCCGCCAGCAGCACTGGATCGGAGCGGGGGAAGACACCCGCGCGGAATCCCTCCGCGATCAGCAGCGGCTGGTCGACCCGCAGTTGACTCGCCCACTTTCCATCCTCGGTCAGCTCGTCTTTGTCGTTCACGTAGCCCTTCCTGCGCAGGAACTCCAGGTGCCGCAAAAAATCGTGCCACAGGCGGGCGGGGCTGGCCGGGTGGAGGCGAGTCCTGCCCATACGGAAAGCGGCGAACGAGCGCTGGAGCATCTCCTCGACCATGGCCGGGGTGTGGGAAAGCAGCAGGTTCAGAACCATCGAGAAGTTGATCCGGATCTGGCTTTCCACACCCGAGGGCGCAGCGGTGAACAGCCGCTGGATCTGGCGCACGTCCATGAACCGGCCCGGGACGATGAGGGCGAA
>DATITS010000081.1:0-13490 GCA_035467535.1 Desulfobacterales bacterium | reverse complement strand
GTCAGCCAAAACGGATATTCGCTTGAGGCAAGAGGCTTGAGGCTCGAGGCTCAAGACAAATTCAGACCCGGTCAGTCAGGCTTCCAGCTTTGAGCTTCCAGCCGATTGCATGTGAGCATTTACAAAAGCCGCACAACGCCGGATCACGGCCTCAGGCGCGGTTTTTCAACACCCTTTGCGATTTCGATCCGGCACCCCGCTTCGAGCTGCTCCGGCGTGATCGTGTAGAGCGCATCCAGCATCTGGATCATGAAACTGCCGGGGGCGGAGGCTTTCTGCGCGGCGGTTTCGCCGGCCAGACCGAAATAGGCCAGTGCCGTGGCCGCTGCGCGCAGCGGGTCGGGGTCCACCGCCAGGAAGGCGCCGATCGTTGCCGTGGCGGCGCACCCGGTGCCGGTCACGCGCCCCATCAGCGGGTCACCGTTTGATACGCGCGCCACCCGGCACCCGTCGGTTGCGAGATCCACCGGGCCGGTGATGGCAATCACCGTCTGCAGCTCCCCGGCCAGGGCCTGGGCGACATCGGCGGCCTGGTCGACCGAGTGCCGGGCGTCGACCCCACGGGTGCGGGAGTCCGTGTTGCTTAGCGACAGGATCTCGGAGGCGTTGCCGCGGATGACCCGCGGCCGGGTTTCCGCGATGATCCTCCGGGCGGACCGGGTTCTGAACGGGGTTGCGCCGGAGCCCACCGGATCCAGAACGATCGGGGTGTTGAGCGCGGATGCTTTTCGACCGGCCTTGAGCATGGAGTCGACCCACTCCTCGCTGAGGGTGCCGATGTTCAACACCAGCGCTGCCGCGAGGGTGACCATGTCCTCGACCTCGTTCGGTGAATGGGCCATCACCGGGGATGCCCCCATGGCGAGCAGCGCGTTGGCGGTGTAGTTCATCACGACGAAATTGGTGATGTTGTGGATGAGCGGTTTTTTTTCGCGCACGGCCGCCAGATTGCGCGCGGCCGCCTCGGGAAGTCCGGTCATGGGTTGCCTCCGAAATAGTGTCCATCCATAAACGGCATCTTTCGGCCCATGCCAGCGTTCTCGCTCTTCGCAATCCTCGACATAGACGGACTACGCCTGCGGTTGCGAAATCGCTGCGGCCTTGGCCTGAACCAAAATCCACCATTTCTGGATGGACACTAAATAGCAAAAGCCGTTTCCGGTTTGGAAACGGCTTCGAGGTCGCAGTGGGGCCGATGAGCTCGAATTCGTTTCCCTACGCTGGCATGATCCAGGTCAGGTTCAAAGGGTATGATCTCAGGCTTGACCCCGCCACCCCCGAACGAATTCGGTCAAAGGATAGTGAATTCAACCGCAACTGTCAAGCCGCGGCCGGCTATGCGCATGTGAGTTGCTTATTATTGCGGATGTACTACTTTCCGGCATGTGACATCCGGTGACGCCAACCGTGTGCCGGGCATTCGGTTGAGCGTACAACGCCGCCCGCACCTAATCGTTGAAGCGTTGCGGACGCCGGCCAAAATTGACGAACTCTTAAAAAACCATCCGAAGGCAAGGGGGTGAACAATGACACTCATCACGATCACACAGAGCTTCGGCGGAGATGGAACGGCCATCGCTTGCAAGGTGGCCGACGGACTGGGGATCGAACTGTTCGACGATCGGAAGCTGCAGGGCCTGGTCCAGGCTCGCGGAATACCTGCCGAGGAGATCGGCCGCTTCGATGAAAAGGCGCCCGGGTTCCTGGACAACTTCATGGGCAGCCGGCCCCAGGTGTTTCTGGACATCCTCGAATCAGTGATTTACGAGGTGGCGCGCAAAGGCGAGGGGGTGATCATCGGCCACGGAAGCCAGATGCTGCTGCGCAATTTCGACTGCGCCTTCCACGTGCGGGTGTTTGCATCCGACAAACGGCGTATCGACAACATGGCAGCCCAGCAGGGACTGAGTCGGGAGGCGGCCCTGAAGCTGATCCGCAAGCGCGACCAGGAGCAGTCGGGGTTTTTTAATTTTGCGTTTCACCTGGAAATGAACGACCCGTCGCTCTACGACCTGATCATTCACACGGAAAAACTGGATGTCGACACCGCTGCGGGCCTGATCATTCAGGCGGCCCGCTCGGAGTGTCTGCGGACGTGCAGCCTGAGCGCGCTGGAGGCCATGGAGCGTCTGGCGCTCGAAAAAAAGGTCCACGCCGCTCTCTTGGAGAGTGGCAAGGACATGAACACCATCATCGTGGAGGTTCCTGAAAAGGGTACCGTGCACGTTTACGGCATCAGCCCCAACCGCGAAGAGGCGCAGAAGATCGAAGCTGCGGCTCGTTGTGTCCCCGGTGTCTCGAAGCTCGTTTCGGGACTCGGTGTTGTCACCGGCGTGTGATCGGCCGGGGGGCAATGGAAAGTCCGTGTCACGCCGCGTCGCGGAAAAATGGGCATGGATTCGCCATGTTGCCGCGGCGGTTTGGCCGCAGGAGCCCCATCTGTCGGCGTGTTCGAATACCCCCCCCCGCCCCTGCGCGGCGATTCAGCGGATCGTCACCACCGGGCAGGGGGCGTTCAGGATGATGTACTGGGCGGTGGAGCCGAACAGCAGCTTGCCTACTTTCGACTTGCGTTGGAGGCCGATGATGATCTCATCGACCTTTTTTTCGGTGGCGATGCGGACCATGTCTTCCCCGGCTTCCAGGCCGCGCACCGACAGCAGGGTTTCGCAGGAAAGCCCGTCCCCCTTGAGCATGATTTCCTGCTGCTGCAACTCCTTCTCGGCGGCCTCGAACTCTTTGCGCGGGATCTCGGGACCGCCGACCATGGAATGCACCAGCAGGATGCTCCCATTGAATACGCCGGCGTGTTTGATGGCCAACTGGAGCGCTTCTTTCGTCACTTTCGAACCGTCGTACGCCACAAGAATCTTCATGACACCTCCCGATCAGAGACCCAGGTCCTGGTTGACGAGAACGACATTCACCCGGCCCTTTGGGAACGATTTTTCCGTGATGGTCCAGCTGTTGCAGATGCGCTCGGGGCTCTTGCACTCCTCGCAGTAGGAGGTTTTGACGCAGGGGGTCTTCTTGTCGAGCCGCATGGCGTTGGCCGGGGCGGCGATGTTTTTCACCCGGAACATGGCCTCGTCCACGCCCGGAACGATCTTGTTGCGGCCGATCACCACCGCAACGTGTTTGGGGCCGTAGGTGATGGCGGCCACCCGGTTTCCGGTCATGTCCAGGTTGACGAGTTGGCCGTCCTCGGTGACGGCGTTGGAGCCGGTGATGAACAGGTCCACGAGCAGCGACCGGCGGCGGCGCTCCGACATTTCAGCGGCCGGGACCTGCTTGTCGAGGGTGTCGATCATCTCGATGTCCGTGCGGCCCTTGAGGGCATGGTAGAGGCCGGTTGCCACCACGCTAAGGGAGCCACCCCAGGAGACGCTACGGGCCCCGGTCTTGACCAGAATGTCCTCCAGGACGATCTTCTGGGCGTCGGCGGCGGTTTCGGCGAGATGCACCTCGAAGTTGTTTGCCTCCAGGGCGCTCTTCAGGTCGGCCAGGCGAATGTTCCAATAGTGGTTCAACGGTTTGTCCATGCTATCCTCCATTGCGGACTCAGGGTGAATGATTGCGCTCGGGGAGCCTAACGAATCCCGGTCGAAGAATCAACAGAAAACAGCCTATAAGTGGTTTCATAACCCCGTCTGACGCCCGATGGCGGCGTTGCCGGCCTTTCGAAATGCTCACATACTATCGTGTATGCTGCGCTTTCGAATTCGGCCTACGCCTTGCCCTCAGGTGTGATCCGAGGTTGTGAAACCACTTCTAGTATACAAACGGCCCGGGGACGGATCGCAGCTCTTTTTTCCCCAGCGGCGGTGTGGTAGAATCCGCCGCACAGGAGAAGCTATGGAAAAACACTTCAGCAGGGATATCGCCTTCACCTGCGGCCGCTGGCCGCTTGACCCAAAGCGCTCGACCCTCGTCTTCATTCACGGCGCAGGGGAGTCTTCACTGCTGTGGGAGGCCCAGGTGGAAGGCCTCAAGGAGCGGGCCAACACCGTCGCTCTCGACCTGCCCGGACACGGCTGCAGCGGTGGCAGCGCCCGGCAGACGGTACCGGACTATGCCGCCGTCATGGTCGATTTCATCACGGCGATCGCCGCACCGAACCCGATCCCCTGCGGGTTGAGCATGGGAGGCGCCATCGCGCAGCAGCTGCTCCTCGACCATGCCGAGCATTTCCGGACCGGCATCATCGTCAGCTCCGGGGCGCGGCTGAGGGTCCTGCCGGCGCTGTTTGACATGATTGCACAAGACTTCCCCGCCTACGTGGAGATGGTCGACCGGCTGGGGTTCTCGGAGAAAACGGCGGCCGCCGTGAAGCAGCCCTTTCTGCAAGAGCACCTGAAGGCCCGGCCGGAGGTCGCCCACGGGGATTTCAAGGCCTGCGACCGGTTCGACGTGATGGCACGTCTTGCTTCCATCCGGGTGCCGGTCCTGGTGGTATCGGCGGCAGACGACAAGCTCACCCCTCCGAAGTACGGGCAGTTCCTGGCGCAGCACATCACCGGCAGCCGCCGGGCCCACATCCCGGACGCCGGCCATTTCGTGCCGATCGAGAAACCGCAGGAGGTGAACGCGGCCATCGCAGAGTTCCTGGATGAACTGCGGGTTGTGTGATGAGAAGTCGTAATTGCTCAAGAGGCTATGATGGATGGGGAAGCGGAAACTACGAAATACGCGAAGGCGCGTATAGGAAAAATATCGGCAAAAAATTTGACTTCAGATAGCTGAGTAGTAACCACTAATCAAGGTCGGCTGACATGAAAGACGAACGCGGCTTGTATTATTACCCCGCCCCCGGCGATCACCGCGAGCGGATGTACGTGAAGGAAGCGGAGGGTGTCGTCTGGTTTCGCATGTGGAGTGCGGCCAACCCCGCGCTCTGGGAACAGCACGACTGGGTGCCCTACGCGGCCATACTGCGGGCGGCGGAAATGTACGACGGTAAAAATTTCGACCCCCGCCGGGCCTACGACATCGAGGCGGCCCGGGCCCTGCTGCGCGAAGGCCAGTGAGCCCGTGCCATCCGCTTTCACCAGCGAGCGCTTGAGCAGCGAAAGCGAGCGCAGTGCCCGCTGCTGGCGGCGGGGTTAGCGAGCGCATGATAAGAGGACCACGTCAGGTTCCCCTGCTCATCACCATCACCGCCAACCTGCGGCTGCAGGGCGTTCCCGGAGAGCTCAAACAGGCGTTGCTCGAAAAGCTCGAGTTCCCGAACCCCAAGTGGGTTGAAAACGAGCGCATGGGGCGCTGGAACCGGGGCACCCCGCGGGTGCTCAAGTTCTACGACAAGGTGGGTGCGGACGGCCTCTGGATCCCGCGCGGATACCTGCGCCAGCTCATCCTGACGTGCCGGCAGATGGGGGTCGAGCACCGGATCGAAGACCGGCGGCGGCGCCTGCCGCCGGTCGACTTCGACTTCCGCGCTGAGCTGCGGCCCTTCCAGCAGACCGCCGTGGAGCAGATGCTGCCGCGGGACTTCGGGACCCTGAGCGCCCCCACCGGCTCCGGCAAGACCGTGATGGCGCTCGCGCTCGTGGCGCGCCGCCAACAGCCCGCCATCATCGTGGTGCACACGAAGGACCTGGCCTCGCAGTGGGTCGATCGGATCGAGACTTTTCTCGGCATCCCGCCGGCGGAGTGCGGTATGATCGCGGGCGGCCGGGTGCGGGCCGGGGAGCGGATCACGGTGGCCCTGGTGCAGTCGCTCTACAAGTGCGCCGACCAGATGGCCGGGCGCATCGGGTTCATCGTGGTCGATGAGTGCCACCGCTGCCCGAGCCGCATCTTCACCGAGGCCGTGACCTGCTTTGACTCCATGTACATGCTGGGGCTGTCCGCCACCCCGTACCGCCGGGACAACCTGTCCCGGTTGATTTTCTGGCACCTCGGCGACGTGCACCACGAGGTGGACAAGTCGGCCCTGGTGGAAACCGGCGAGGTGCTCGAGGCCGAGGTCATCCGGCGCGAAACCGAGTTTCGGCCCTACCACGACCCTGTCAGCGAATACAGCAAAATGCTCTCCGAGCTCACGGCGGACACCGGGCGGAACCTGCTGATCGCGGGCGACGTGGCCCGCGAAGCCGCGCAGATCCCCGGCATCTGCCTCGTGCTGTCCGACCGCAAGGCCCATTGCGAAAACCTGCAGGCGCTGCTGCGCTATCGCTTCAAGGTCGCATCCGAGCTGCTCACGGGCGACCTGCCCCTCGCCCAGCGCCAGGAGGTGACGGAGCGCCTGAACGCCAGGCAGGTCCGGGTGGTGATCGCGACCGGCCAACTGATCGGTGAGGGCTTCGACTGCCGGCACCTGTCCAGCCTGTTTTTCGCCACCCCCGTTCGTTTCAGCGGACGGGTGCTCCAGTATCTCGGACGGGTCCTGCGCCCGGCGCCCGGGAAGGACAAGGCCAGGGTTTTCGACTACATCGACATCCACGTCCCCACCCTCGTCAATGCCGCCAATGCCCGCCAACGGGTTTACCGGCGCGGCTGACCGCCTGCCGCCATTTCGTCCCAGCCTTACCGTTTCTTGTAAATATGACTACAACCGCTCTCTGATTTGCAGCGGTCCGGTTACAACGCGTTTGACATCGAACCATGCCTCCCAGGTCACTCTTGTATCCATTTATACAAGTCGTACTTGCTGTCTGCATGAAATCGTACTATAATTTTTCTGTCGTCACCAATTCATCGGATGGGCATCGTGACTGAAAAGAATGTTGGCAAGCCAGGCGTTTTCAAGGACTCATCCCGTGATGCCTTGCAACTGCTCAATGCCATCCTGGAACCCTCCCCCCAGCGGATGGTGTCCGACAACCAGGTGATGATCATTCTGGATGCGCTGGCCGGGGCGCAGGATCCCGCCTTGGTGGCGCGGTTTCCCGCCGTTCTGGCCATCTGCGCGCGGCGCGGTATCGAGCTCGACAGCCAGGCGCTTTTCGCCCGATACTGGGAATCCAGCCCGAAGCGCCAGAACCTGGAAAAACTGCTCCTCGTCAGCGCGGAGCTTTTCCTCCGCGAGCGCATCCCCGCGCCGGGCAACCTGCCGCAGATTGCCGAGACGTTGAAGGCGAGGCATGCCCCTCTGCTCTCTTCCGATACCGTTCCGCTGGTCAACGGCCCCACGGTGGCCATCGCGGACATGTACACCGCCCTGAAACAATTTGCGGGCGATCTCAGGAAACCGGTCCGGGCGCTGGCGCAGGTCCCGGCCCTGGCGGCTCGGCGCCAGTGGTCTCCGCAGTTGGAACGCTTCTTGGACCTGCTGTTCTCAGACAAGCAGAAAGAGCTGGTATACAATCGCCTGAAAGGGCGTCACCTCACCAAGACCGAGCGGGAATATTACTCGCGGGTGGTCAAGAAGAAACTTGTCGCCATTGCCGACCCGGAAATGCAGGAATTGGCGGGGCTGCTCGTGCCGGAAGAGCGACGCCCGGGAAAACCGCTGCCGCGCCGAAAGGATGAAACGCCGACGCCATGAATATACTTTGGGAAATCGGTCTGCAGGCGGTTGAGATCATGACGCTGGTCGTCGGAATGCTGGGGATGGCCATGTCCCTTCTGTTGCTGTTTGCGCCGTCCATCGCCAGGAATCTCAGCACGATTTTAAACCGCAGCATGGATGTCGACAAGAAACTCCTCTTTCTGGACAAGAGCATCCGCACCGAAGAGTTGATTTACGGCCATCCCGTCATCGTGGGCGGCGGCATGGTGGCCGCTTCCCTGTTTGCGCTGGTCTTCTTCTTTTTCAAGGTCGACATCGCCGAGTTCGCCCGGATTTTTTTCGGCCCCAACAACCACTCCGGCGTCGGGGAGATCACCTTTCAGGCGGTCGCCTGGATCGGCAAGATCGCCTGCTTTCTGGGCTTGGCCTTCGGCCTGTGCCTGCTGGTTTCCCCCGCGACCATGCGCCGCATCGAACGCAACCTGAATACCTACATGGAGACCCGGTCGTTCGTCGAGAGACTCGATCGGTCCAGCCACGACATCGACGCATTTTTCTTCCGCTACCCGGTTTTCTTCGGGTTTCTGGGCGGCGCCATCTCCTGCCTGTTGATCGTCCTGTCCATTCTCAATCTGCTGCGGTGAAGGCTCCCGTGCGCGCCCAATTTCAGCGTTGCGCTTCATCCCGCTCGCCAATGGAGCCTGTCTGCAATTGACAACCCGGAGCAAATCGCTTAACAGGCATGAGCTCTGAGGTGAAGATTTACAATGAAGGGTGCGAGTGGCGGGGTGATGATGAGTCTACGATTGTTTCCTGCGGAACGAATGGATACGGACTTCCCCTGGATGCTGTGGGCGATCGGGTGGCTGGCCATGTTGAAGGCGCTGCTTTGGCTGGCCTACGAGCCGGTGATGCCGGAGGAGATCCTGAGGCTGCTGGGTTTCAAATACCTGCTCGCCGCCGTCCCGATGATCGTCTGCGGCGTCGGGTTGTGGAATCGCAGGCGCTGGGCCGCATGGGGCCTCGTGGTGCTGGCCGCGGCGGACCTGATGTTCCTGATACTCGTCCCCCAGAGCTTTTCCGCCTACCTGATCGACTCCGAGGTCCCGATCTTTTCGGTCGTGCTTTCCGGGATCATGCTCATCTGCGAGGGACCGGCCGGAGACGTGTTGATCCTGCTGACCGCTGTCGCCCTGTTCCGGGAGACCCGTAGAAAAGATCGCGGCTGAAGGCCGCGATCTTTTCTATCCAGAGTGTTGAACTGCGGAAGCGAGCGCATTCCCCGCCGCATGTTGCAGGGATCTTCAAAAACAGCGCCTCAGGCCGTCAGCCTTCGTGAGATCACTTCCGAAACGCCGCGCCGCGTGCCGTTTTCAACAGCCGGATACCAGAGTCTGCGGGTCCTCGAGGCGGTCTTTGATCGTGTTGATGAAGCGTGCGGCCAGGGCTCCGTCCACGGCGCGGTGGTCGATCGAAAGCGTCATGGTCAGCATGTCGCGGATGACGAGCTCGCCGCCGGCGTCCACGACCGGCCGCTTCTGGATGGAACCGACCGCTAGAATGGCGGTCTCCGGGGGGTTGATGATGGCGATGAAGTTGTCTACGTTCAGCATGCCCAGGTTGCTGACCGTGAAGCAGGCGGGCTCCAGGTTGGCCTGCCGGCCGGCTTTGGCCAAGTCGGCGAGCTCCCGGCGCATTCGGGACAGCTCGCCCAGCGGAAGCTGATCGACCCCGGGCAGGACGGGCACCGCTACACCGTCTTCCAGCGTGACCGCCACCCCGATGTTGATCTCCTCGAGGAAAATGATCCGGTCCTCCTGGATGCGGCAGTTGGTGCGGGGGTGCGCCTTCAGGGCCAGCGCCGAGGCCTTAACGATCAGATCGGTGATCGAGATGCCGCCGTCCGGCGACGGGTTGAGGCGGTCTTGCAGCGCCAGGGCCGCGCCCACGTCGACCGACACCGTCACGTAAAAATGCGGGATGGTCTGTTTGCTGCGGGACATGCGGCGCGCGATGGTTTGCCGAATCCCTGTGAGCGGGACGACCCGGCCCCGCAGGGCCGGCCCCGGCATCCTTTTTTTCTCCACGTGGATCAGCAAGTCCTTTTCGGTGACCCGGCCCCGGGGCCCGCTGCCCTGAACCTGGGAGACGTCGATGCCTTGATCGGTGGCGAGTTTGCGGGCCCGACCGGATGCCTTGGCCCGGTCACGTTCCTGCGCTCCGGCTTCCAGCCGCTGGCGGATGGCGGCCACGTCGATACCCGGCCCCGCTTTTTTCACCCCGGTGAGCAGCGGGTCCAGCTCCGCCTTTTCCCCGGGCGCACCGACGATGCCGATGGTCGTGTAGATCGGCACGCGTTCGCCTTCCCGGGCGACGATTTTGAGCAGGACTCCGTCGACCGGGGATTCCACCTCGAAGACCGCCTTCTCGGTTTCCACCTCGCAGAGGACCTCGCCCTTGTGGATCGTTTCCCCTTCGCGTTTCAGCCAGCGGACCACCAATCCCTCGGTGATGTCCTGGCCGGCCTGGGGCATGATGATTTTCGTTGCCATTAGTTGCACCTGAAAGGCTGAAGGCTGAAGACTGAAGTGCCATAATGATCTCGCATGTCTTCTCCCTTCAGCCTATCCACCTTCAGTCCATATATCTGAGTCACCTAATTTTTTATAGCATACGGAGCGCGCCCTCGACAATATCCTCCACCGAGGGCACGCAGGCCTGCTCCATCCCCACGTTGTAAGGAATGGGGGTGTTCTTGCCGGCGACCCGAACCACCGGGCCGTCCAGATCGTCGTAGGCTTCCTCCATCAGCATGGCCGCGATGTCGCCGCCCACGCCGCCGCGCTTGCAGGCCTCGTGGACGACCATCGCCCGGCCGGTCCGGCGGACGGAGGCGAGAATCGTCTCCTTGTCCAACGGGGTCAAGGTGCGCAGGTCGACCACCTCGACGCTGATGCCCTCGTTTTCCAAGGCCGCGGCCGCCTCGAGACACTTCAGGGTCATGTAGGAATAGGTGATGATGGTGGCGTCGCGACCCGGCTTCTTGATGTCGGCCTTGCCCAGGGGGATGACGTACTCCTCGTCCGGGACAGGGCCCTGAGTCATGTAGAGCAGCTTGTGCTCGATGAAGATGACCGGGTCGTCGTCGCGGATGGCGGCCTTGAGCAGGCCGCAGGCGTCGTGGGGCGTCGCGGGCATGACCACTTTGAGCCCGGGGATGTGGTAGAAGAGCGCCTCCAGGCTCTGGGAGTGCTGGGCGGCAAGCCCGTTGCCGGCGCCCCCCTGGGTGCGCAGCACCATGGGGACCTTACCCTGTCCGCCGGAGATGAAATCGGATTTGGCCGCCTGGTTGACGATCTGGTCCATGACCAGCATGGCGAAATCGATGAAGAGGATTTCGACGACGGGCCGGCAGCCGGCCAAAGCCGCGCCGACCGCCATGCCCGTGAAGGACGCCTCGGCGATGGGGGTGTCGACCACGCGGCGCGGGCCGTATTTATTCACCAGGCCTTCGGTGACCTTGTAGGAGCCGCCGCGCTCGGCGATCGTCTCCCCCAGGATGAAGACCAGCGGGTCCCGCTGCATCTCTTCGTCGAGCGCCCGGCGCAGGGCCTCGCGGTACATGATATCCGTCATGGTATCGTTTCCCAACCCGGACAAGCCGGAACAAAATTTGAAATTCGAAGCACGAAACTCGAAACAAAGTCGAATGATCAATTAAGGATTGCGAAATCAGTCCGGAATACCGGCTAAAAACTCCGCTACCGACGGCTCCGGGCTGTCCTTTGCAAACGTGACCGCCGCTTCCAACTCGGCCTCGACCTGCTCCTCGATCGCGCGGGCTTTGGCCTCGTCGCCGAGTGCCCGGCGCATGAGCGCGAGCGGGTCGCGGGCTTTCCACGCCGCGAGGGTCTGCGGGTCCATGTAGAGGCCCGGGTCGTTCACGTGATGCCCGCCGTGGCGGTAGGTGCTGGCCTCGATCAGGGTCGGGCCCTCACCGCGGCGGGCGCGCGCGACGGCCTGAACGGTCTCGCGGTAGACCGCGCGCGCGTCGTTGCCGTCGACGCAGATCCCGGGTACCCCGAAGGCCGGTCCCCGACCGGCGAGGTCGCAGCAGCCCGTGGCGCACTCGATCGGGGTGGAGACCGCATAGTGGTTGTTTTCCAGCATGTAGATGACCGGCAGCTGGTAAATGCCGGCCAGGTTCAGCGACTCGGCGAACACGCCGTTGTTCGAGGCGCCGTCGCTGAAGAAGGCGATGACCACCTGGTCCGTCTGCCGCACCTTGATGCCCATGCCCGCGCCGGTCGCGATGGGGATGCCGCCCCCCACGATGCCGTTGGCGCCGAGGTGGTTCAACTGTCTGCTGGAGATGTGCATCGACCCGCCGCGCCCCCTGCAGTAGCCGGTGGCCTTGCCCGTGATCTCGGCCATCATTCGCCGCAGGTCGGCCCCTTTGCTGATGCAGTGCCCATGGCCGCGGTGGGTGCTGGCGATATAGTCCTGCGGCTGCAGGGCCGCGCAGGCGCCGGCCGCCACGGCCTCCTCCCCGATGTAGGGGTGCAGGTAGCCGCGGATCAACCCCAGGCGGTAGAACTCGATGCACGTGAGCTCGAAGCGCCGCGTGGCGTAAATATTCCGGTACATGCCGAGCAGGATCGGCTCGGGGATTCCCGGAGAGGCCTCGGTCGGCCGGCTGCTGCGGTCGGCGGCAGGCGGGTGTGCCATGTTTCCTCCTTGAGGCGGGTAGGCTGCTTGCGCGTGATGCAGGGACGGCGCCCGTGCGGGGGGCTGGCCTGCTCGCATGCATGCGTAACCTAATAACATCTTACGATGTCGGGCAATTAGTCAAGAGAAAAATGCCGGACGGCATTCGTTGGGGAAGGGGGATTCCATGAAGCGCGTCACCGTGCGTGCGAAGCCGGCCGGGTCGTCCACGTGCACCCAGTGCCCGGCAGCGGGCAGAGTGCAGAGGTGTGCCTGCGGGAAAAAGGTCCGGATATCCTGCCAATCGCTGTCACGGATGTAATCCGAGCGTTCCCCGCGCACGAAGAGACATGGCCCGGGCCAGGGATTCAATGCCACGGGGCCGCAGAGGCAGGGGTAGGCCCGGTGGATGGCATCGATGTTCACCTTCCAGCGGTAGCGGCCGTTGCCAGCAGGCTTTAGGTTTTTCAGAAGGAAGCGCCGCAGGGCCGGGTCGGGAATGGCCGGTTGCAGGCGCTCGTCTGCCGCTCGGAGTGTCTCGACACGGGCAAGATCCAGCCGCGATATTGCTTCGATCGCCTCGGCCTGCGACGGCGGGTAGCCCCGGGGGGCGATGTCGACCACGATGAGCCGCTCCACCTGCGCCGGGAACATGGCGGCGAATCGCATGGCGGTCTTGCCGCCCATGGAGTGGCCGAGCAGCGCGGCTTTCGCGAGCCGGTGCGCACCCATGAAATCCCGGATGTCTTCCGCCATGGCGTCGTAGTCGAAGCGGCGGCTGTGAAAGGAGCCCCCGTGGTTGCGCTGGTCCACGACACGCACCGCGAAGCGGCCCGACAGCGTTTTGGCCACCGGATGCCAGTTCTCCCAGGACCCGAACAGACCGTGCAGGATGATGAGCGGGGCACCTGAACCGTATTCCCGGACATGCAGATGGTGCGGCGGCATGGTGGGTTTCATTCACGCTCAAACGAGGTCGGCGGCGGGCCGCCCCACAGCCGGATAGGTGTGTTTAACAAGCCGTATTTGCTTTTTATTGTGGTCGGGGCGGTCAGATTTGAACTGACGGCCCCCTGCTCCCAAAGCAGGTGCGCTACCAGGCTGCGCCACGCCCCGAATCAAGTCCATTATTAACATGCAGCCGGTTCCAAGGCAAGCGCTCTAACAGGGTGTTGCAAAACAAGCATCCGGCCGTCAGCCAAAACGGATATTCGCTTGAGGCAAGAGGCTTGAGGCTCGAGGCTCAAGACAAATTCAGACCCGGTCAGTCAGGCTTCCAGCTTTGAGCTTCCAGCCGATTGCATGTGAGCATTTACAAAAGCCGCACAAC
>DATITS010000080.1:0-11717 GCA_035467535.1 Desulfobacterales bacterium | reverse complement strand
GCGGCGGCCAGGACCCCGGTTCTTACAAGGTTTTCCCGGTGACGCGAGATGATCTTGCGCCCCGGGAACTGGCTCCGGTAGACATTCAGGCTCTCCAGACCCTCGATCTCCGCCAGGACCAGGGCGAGTGCGCCGTCCATCTGTACTGGGTCCCAGGCGCCGGCATCGTCATCGTGCGGGATCCCGAGCAGCCGAGTGAGGTCGGCGGGCTTCAGCTCGATCGGCAGGGCATCGGCCAGCACATCGAGGTTCATGCCCGCGGTTCCGCTTCCGGTCAGGAAGATCTCCTCGGGGGGGGGGCGTGTGCCGGAAAGTTCATTGAGTGCGCCCGTGGTCAGGCGAATGTGGCTGCGGACGGCGCGGCTGCGCGCAGCCGGCTCCTCCGGCAGCGGAAACGTGCGGATCAGGCGGACCCTGGCGCCGGCGACGACAAACAACGCCCCGGACGTCGCGCCGATGTCCAGGCAGAGCACGGTCTGACCCGGATCGGTGTTGCGGCCGATCCACGCGGCGGCGGAAAAGCCGCTCAGGGTCACCCGTTCCGGCTCGATCTTGACGGCGGCGAGGGCGGCGAGGATCGGAGCCAGTCGCTGCCGCTCCACCGCCACGGTCAGCACTTCGGTTTTACCCCGGTCTTCGGAGCCGTCGAGAATGCTGAAGTCGACCAGCATCTCGTCGGCCGGGTAGGGCAGGTGGGGTTCGAGCTCGTAGGGCAGCACCATCCGTATTTTTTTCGAGTTTCCGAACGGGACAAACACGTTGCGGCAGGAGAAGAGGGCGGCCGGGACGGAAACCACGCAATCCGCGTTTTGCAGGTCCATTGCGGCCGTCACGGCCTCAAGCGCTGCCGGCAGCCCGCCGCCCGGCTCGTCACCGGCCGTTTCGATGGGGACGGTGAGGGCGGCCGCAATGCGGCTTTCGCGCAGGCTGCCTTTGACCAGCACTGCACAGAGGCGGTCTGCGCGAATGTCGAGTCCGAGTACTTTTCTGCTCATAATCTCAATTCCCGCCCGCGGCTCAGCCGACCTGCCAACTGAGGATCCGACAGGTCCACTTGCCGGTTTTGGGGGCCGGCACCCGCTGCACCACGGCGGTGATGGTGAGATTCCCGTCGTGCAGTGTCGCCGTCGACTCCACGCGAAAAACGTCGCTTGTGGCCGTGACCAGCTTCGGGTCGAGCTTGAGACCCGCGAGCCCGGGTATCTGGGCGAACCAGTTCGGGTCTTTCAGGTTGACCGTCAGCTTGCCGGAGACCATGTCGCGGCGCAGTTCGTCCATGGTTTCCACCAGGTCATTGTTCTCGGCCGGCACCAGCGCGAAGAGCACCGGAAGCTCGGCGGTGGAGATGTTGATGCGGCCGGGGAAGGTGACCCCCGTGCCGGCACCCGGGGCTGCGCCATGCACCGTGAGATACCCGGAAATCCCGGGGATCTCCGCCCGGCCGTAGAACAGCTCCGGTGTGATGCCCTTGACGAGCAGCAGTTCGTCAAGGTCCTGCACCGGGCCGTTGCGGGCCGGGTGGGGCGGGTTGCGGTCTTCATAGTAACTCGATTCCGCGCCGCTCAGCCCGGTGATGGCGTCGTCGTCGCCGCTGTCCAGCCAGTCTTTCAGCGAGTTGATGATGGCGGCCGGCTCGCTGTCGTCCTTGAGATCCAGCTTGAGCTCCTTGCGGTCGCCGAAATATTGCAGGAACCGCTCCCACAAATGCCGCTGGGGCTCGTTGAACTGGCGGCCCTCCGGGAAGTTCACCAGGGCGTTGACCTGGATATTGCCCATCTCGTCGTGGATTGCAAGCGAGAGCCTGCCGTCTTCGAAGGGGAAGTCCCGGAGCACCTCCTCGATCTTTACAGGGTCCGCCCAGTCGTCCATCGGGGTGTCGGTGTCGTTTTCGGCCTTGTCCTTCGCGAGGATGGCCATGGCCACCTGCACCCCGGCCTTGGCCATCTCGGTCATCGTCAGCTGGTCGCGGGCCGCGGCGCTGGAGACCAGTTCGAAACGGGCCCGGCGGTTGTACTCGAGGGAGGCCGCCACCAGCACCGTCATCACCGACAGCGTGACCAGCAAGGCCACGCCGCGGTGGTTCTCAAGCGGGCGGAGCAGGTTTTTAAGCATTATGTCAGCCCTGTTTTTTGCGGACGAGCGGGAGCCTGACCGTCGTCTGGAAAAAGAAGACATCGTCGCCGGCCGCAATCTCCAGCCGAACGGCCACCATCGCCGGTGTCGCGTTGGCAAAGGCCTCCGACTCGGAATCCCACGTTTCGGAGTCGGTCCCGTCCTCGGCATAATAAAGGAATGCCAACGATTTGACGTTTTCGCACAGCACGGGGTCGCTGCTCCGCTCTTCAAAGCGCGGATACGGGTACAGGTGGTCGGCGCGCTTCAGCTGGCGACTCCCGTCCGCTCGGGCCTGAACGTAATAGACGAGCTCGGCGATCCCCTCGCGGGGGTTGCCATCAAGCGGCACGTGCGCCCGGCTGGCCAATCGTAGTTTAGCAAATCTTGTGCCACCGATGTTTTCATCGGTCCCCTGCAGGCGATACCCATCAAGCGGACCGTCGGTTTTGGGCGGCTTGTAGAACGGCCGCTCGGCGATGACGATGTTTTCGAGGTCCGTCGTGATGCGGTTCAGGCAGTTCTTCCCCATCTCGAACGCGGCGTCGGCCTCTTCCATCGCCGCGGTAGTGGAGAAGACCATGCTGAACGAGGCCATGACGGTGGTCACCACGATCCCCAATATAAACACGGCCACCAGGATTTCCATGAGCGTGAATCCATCGGCCTGCGGCCGATGGATTTTAGAGGTGAGCAACGAGCAACGAGCAATGAGTCTCGCACTCCAATGGCGAATTCGCGAACCCCGGGCGTTTGCCGGTCTTAGGTTGTTAAATGACAATAGATGCATGAATGCCATGGTGATAGAGTGTTCCTGTTGCTGCCGTTTCCTTAGGCCTCGCTACTCTCGTGTGAACCGGTACGTTCGGAACTCATAGGAGTGCTCGTCGTTGTTCAACGTCACCAGGACGTCAATGCGTTGCATGTCCCTTGCAAACTGGGCGCCCAGGGCCGGGGACGGCGCTTCTTCGACACGGATCTTCCACTGGTAGCCGGGAAACTCCTTTCCGAAATCGCCCTGGTCGGAAAACATCCCGGGCTTGCGGGCCTCCTCCCAGCGGGAGAGGGCGCTGCGGGCCAGCAGCGGGGCCTGGGTGTAGAACCGGCTCTCGATGGTCATGGAGATCGTCTGGGAGTGCAGCCGGTAGACGCTCAACAGGACGATCGCCAGGATGCACAGCGCCACCATCACCTCGAGCAGCGTGAAGCCCCGGGGGGTTCGCCCGGCGGGAAACGGGTCGGTTTTTTGCTTCTTCGCCCTTGGGCTTCGAGCATCGCACGTTGAGCTGATCATTTCGTTTACCGCAGGTCCTCGAAGCCGACGAGCGTGTCGAACACCTTTACCCGGGAAAGAAAGGGCTCCAGGAGGAACGAACTGAATGCATCGCCGTGCCGCAGGTGAATCAGCACCTTTTCCGAATGACCGTCCCTGTAAAACCGGATCTCGGCCCGGCCGGCGGCCACACGGCCCCGACCCGGGAACTCCATGCTGACGACGCGGCCCCCGCCCGGCAGCAGCTGGGCGCGGCGCACGGCGCGGTCGATCTCCTCTTGGCTCATCGCTTCGGCCGTGTTCCAGATCCGGCCGGTCTCCATGTCGATGTGCAGGATCTGCTGCCGCCGGGTGCGCAGGGACTCCTCCCGCAACGCCTGCACCTTCCCGATCAACCAGCGGCTGCTCTTCTTGGCATCGTCGAAGAACGGGGAGCCTTCGAATCGGGGTATCGCGAAAAAGAAGACGATCCCGATCAGGGCCATGACGACGATGAGCTCGAGCAGGGTGAAGCCGTCCCGTCGGTCCGGGGCGATCGCTCTTACGGGTTTTGCGAAGCCGGCAGGATCAGTCGACATCCCAGTTATTGATGTCCTTGTTCTCGTTCTCGCCGCCGGGGACGCCGTCGGCCCCGTAGGAGATGATGTCAAGTTCCCCTTTGAGCCCCGGCGACAGGTAGATATAGTCGTTGCCCCAGGGGTCTTTCGGGACCTTGCCTTTTTCCAGGTACCCTCCCTGCCGCCACTTCTTGGGGATCACCCCGGATTCGGGCCTCTGCACGAGGGCCTGCAGCCCCTGCTCGGTGCCGGGGTAGATGCCGCTGTCGAGCTTGTAGAGCTTGAGTGCGGTCTCCAGTGCGGCGATGTCCATCTTGGCCCGCACTTGTTTGGCCTCCTCCGGCCGTCCCATCAGCTTCGGGGCCACATACATCGCCAGGATGCCCAGGATGACGATGACCACCATGATTTCGATCAGCGTAAAACCTCTTTCGCGTACCACTTCGCAGAGCGGCCAGCTTCTGCGTTGCATCCAGGCTGGAAGCTGGAAGCTGGAAGCCGGAAGCTGGAAAGCCCGTAAGTTTTTATCCATTTGCTTCGAGCTTCGTGCTTCAAGCTTCGAGCAGGCGACACCCGAGTTGTTATTGTGCTTGAGAATCATATTCAACCTATCCCTTTTTTGATTTCCTTTGAACCCTTGGACCCTCGGCCCCTTGAATCCTTTTGCTTCATCTGATCAACTGGTTCATTTCAAAGATGGGCAGGCAGATCGACAGGACGATGAACCCGACGATGGCACCCATCACCAGAATCATCAACGGCTCGAGGTAGGCCGTCAGGCGCAGGATCGTGGTTTCGACCTCGTTTTCGAACACATCGGCGACTTTGTAGAGCATTTTTTCGAGCTCGCCCGATTGTTCACCCACCTGGACCATCTGAATGGAAAGCGCCGGGAACACATTGCTTTCGGAAAGGGTCAGCCACAGGGCCTTGCCCTTGCTGACCTCCTCGGCGGCCTGGGTTACGGCCTCGGAGATGAGAACGTTGCCCACGATGTTTTTGACGATCTCCAGGGAGGTCAGCAGGGTCACGCCGTTTTCCAGAAGCGAGCCGAGCGTGCGGCTGAAACGCGCCACGGCGAGCTTGCGGGCCAGGTTCCCGAAGACCGGCAGGCGCAGGGTGGCCTTGTCCAACCAGTGCCGGCCCATCTCGGTTTTGCGGAACTGTCTGGCAGCGACGGCGGCTGCCCCCAGCAGGAGCAGGATGGTCCACCAGTAGGTTTTGAAGAAGCCGCTCAAGAAGATCAGCACGCGGGTCGGGGTCGGCAGGACCTGCTTCATGTCCGTGAAGATTGCCGTGATGGTAGGCACAATATACGCCAATAGAACGAAAAGCACAACCGCGCCGAAAAAGAGCATGAACAGGGGGTAGGCGAGCGCCGCCTGGATGCGGTTGGCAAGCGCCTGCTGTTTCTCGGTGATCTCGGCCAGGCGCTCGAGAACGATCTCCAGGGTGCCGGAGGTCTCGCCGGCCCGCACCATGTTGATGTAGATCGGTGGGAATATGCCGGGGAACTGGCCGAGGGCGTGGGCGAAGCTGTTGCCCTCCACGATCAAGTCCTTGATCCGCGCCAGGGTGCGCTTCAAGCCGTGGGACTTGGTCTGGGGCAGCAGGGCATCCAGGGCGCCGACCAGCGGGAAGCCGGCCCCGATCAGGGTCGCCAGCTGGCGGGTGATCAGTGCCACCTCGGAGGGTTTGACGCGCGCAAGCCGCGCCCCGAAGCCGAAGGTTTTCCGGCTTTGCTTGGGCTGGGCTTCCTGCGCCTCGCGGATGGAAACCGTGTACTTGTCCGCACTGCGCAGCTTTTGCCGTGCGGCCTGGACGCCCTCGGCGTCGATGATGCCGGAGGTCGTGCGACCCTTGGCATCCAGCGCTGTGTACTCGTAAACCGGCATGGATCAGTAGAGTCCCTTAGAAAAATGTCACTCTGTCGATAACAAACT
The DNA here is from genome assembly GCA_035467535.1 of Desulfobacterales bacterium. Lineage (GTDB taxonomy): Bacteria > Desulfobacterota > Desulfobacteria > Desulfobacterales > SpSt-501 > SpSt-501. The sequence continues at coordinate 5,832 of DATITS010000080.1, read as the reverse complement.
AATAATACGGCAATTTATGAGAACTTACAAAGAAAATCTTAGATGCCGGCCCGAGGGGGTTGCAGGCGGACCCCTGTATCCAATGGTCCGATCATTCAGCCGGCACCGGGATCGTGGAAAGAATTTCGGCCAGAACCTCCTCTTCGGAGCGCCCCTTGAGCCTGGCGTCGGTCTTGAGGATGATGCGGTGGGAAAGAACCGGGACGGCCAGGGACTTGACGTCGTCCGGCAGAACATAGTCCCGGCCGCGGCAGGCGGCGAGAGCCTGGCTCGCGGCCTGAAGTCCGAGCGCGGAGCGCGTGCTGCCGCCCAGCCGGATGTCGGAATGCTCGCGAGTGGCGCGGGTCACGGCCACGATGTAGTGGCGGACGGGCTCGGCGATGAGGGTGCCCCGTGCGAGCGTTTGCAGCGCCAGCAACTCCGCGGTGCCGATCACGCTTTCAAGGCGATCCATGGGGTTGTCCTGCTGGTAGCGGTCGAGGACCCCGAATTCGTCCTGCGGACTGGGGTAGCCGAGTCTCAGTTTCAGTAGAAACCGGTCGAGCTGGGCCTCCGGGAGCGGGAAGGTGCCCTCCATCTCGATGGGGTTCTGGGTGGCCATGAGGATGAAGGGCCGGGGCAGCAAGACGGTCCTCCAGTCGACGGTCACCTGGCGTTCCTGCATGCTCTCCAGCAGGCAGGACTGGGTGCGCGGCATGGCGCGGTTGATCTCGTCCACCAGCACCACGTTGGCCATCACGGGGCCCGGCCGGAATTCGAATTCCGATAGTTTCTGGTTGAAGAAGTGCAGCCCCACCACGTCGGAGGGCAGTAAGTCGGGCGTGCACTGGATGCGTTTGAAACTGCCGTCGAGAGAGCGGGCCGTGGCCCGCGCCAGCAGGGTCTTGCCCACACCCGGCACGTCTTCGATCAGCACGTGCCCCTCGCAGAGCAGGGCGATGAAGATCAACTCGACGCTTTCGGGCCGCCCGATGATGACCTGGCCCACGTTCGATGTGAATCGTTCAGCTGCGGCTTGGATGTCCAGCGGTCCGCGTTTGAGCATGCTTAAATGTTCCTCCCCGCTCTTGAAGTGTCCTTTTTTGACTGAATCCATGACCTCTTTCGCATGTGTCGCACATCCTGCCAGGTCGACTCAAGCAGTTTGACGACAGCCGCGTCCGGTCTCCAGCCACCGTAGCGGACCCCGGCGTAGTGCGCGGTGATCAGTGTCAACTTCGCGCGTGCCTCCGGGAGCCAATCGCAGAGCCGCCCGAGAAACTCATGGGGGGTTTGATGGCGCTGCCGCGGGCAGCCGCCGGCGGCGGACCAGGCGAGCAGGCTGCGATACAGCCGGCGCACGGCGGCGGCTTCCGCCGGCAGCGAATCTGTCATCGGCCTTCGGCCGAGAGCATAGCCCAGCCACGCGATCCACCCTCTCAGCCGCCGGAGCACCCGGCTTAGCAGCTGCCGCACGTCCAGCCGGAAGGCCCCTTGCAGCGTCTCGACCTCGGCGCCGTCGAGATCGTTCAACTGCCGGCGCAGCCAGACGGCGATCTGGGAGGCCATGCGCCACAGGCAGACGCCGCACAGCACAATCCAGAGGGCGGAAACGATGAACGCGGCGACCCGGCGAATGGTGTCCGGGATTTGGAGAAGGTCGGCGACGGCGGAGGGGTCCTGGGGGGCGGTCCCGGCGCCGCCGCCCAGGGAGTAGGCCTTGATCTCGGGCTGAGGGATCAGGCGTGCCAGAAAAGCAATGAACCGGATGACCCACTCCATCATGGTGTCCCATAGTGCCTCAAGGAAGCCGAGAACCAGTTTCAACGCCGCGGGGGTGACAGCCGCCGTCAGCAGCAGCCCCACCCCCAGGACAAGGGCCGCGTTGAAAACGAGGGCGGCGAGCCAGCGTGCCCGCGCTTTGCCCTGCAGCCAACCGCCGGCATCGCCGTCCCGTGCCGCGGCCATCCCCAGCAGAAAAAGCGTGAAGAAAGAGAACACCACCGCCGCGGTGGCCGGCAGCGCGGCGTCCCACTGCGCGGCGCAAAAGAAAATGACGAGCAGGATCAGCAGGCCAAACTGAAACTCACTCAGGAGGTGATCGAACCCGACGCGAAGGGTCGCCAGCCGGAGCCCGCCGATCCAGGTTGCAACAGCGGCCAGAGCGGTGAGTTGGATCGGGTTCGGCGCGCCGTGTCTCTGGAAAAGACGGACGAGCGGGCCGGCAGCCCGGGCGGGTTCCGTCAGTGCGTCGACCGGGAAATCAAAAAACGCGATCAGGAGCAGCGCCCAGATTGCTCCCCCGGCAAGGCCAGCCGAAAAGCGCAGCGACGGGGAGAGCGCCCGGGTGAGCCGCCACAGGGTGAATGCCAGCGGGACGCCGAGCATCAGACACGGCACCGGCAGCGCTTCCGGCGCGGCGCGGGCTTCCAGCAGCCAAAGGCCGCTGATCATCCAGCAGGCCTCCATGCCGCCCGCGAAAAAAGCCCCCGCGCCTCGTGGCAGGGCCTGGTTCATGGCGGCGAGTTTCCGGCCAGATCGCCGGCGTGCCGGATCCGGCGGCAGGGGAGATCCGGCGGCAGGGCGGGCTCGGCGTTCCCTCCGACGAGCAGCACCAGTAGTCGGAAGCCCGCGGTCCTCAAGTCGGCCAGTTGTTCCGGGAAGCGTTCCGGCAGCCGCCCCAGGATGAAGATCAGCGTCGTGCCCGCAGTGAGCCGCCCTTTTTGACCTTCCAGAAAGGCCGCCGCGGAGCCGCTGCTGCGGTCGGTGACCTTGGCCAAGGCTTCGAGGAGCTCCGTGACCCGGCCCCGGCCGGCCCCGGGTGCTATGACGGCCGGCTGGCCGGTGTCCGCCAGGCGTGTGTTCACGAAAAGCCCCACCGGGCTGCCGCGCTCGCAGAGTGCGGCAGCGATGGAGCCGGCCGCGCTGATCCCGAGCTCGAAATCGGCTTCAACAAGAACCCCGTTGTCACGGAAGCTCTCCACGGCCAGAACCATGGCAACGTTGAACGCCGTCGTGGCGTCGAGCACCTTTACCTGGAGATCGCTGCGGCGGGCCGTGGCCTTCCAGTGGATGGACTTGAGGTCGTCGCCGCGCAGGTACTCCCGTACGCCGATGGTGTGAGTGGGATCGCGGAAAAGGTGCCGGGGAGCCCGGGTTTTTCCCATGGGGTAGAGCGCTGGGACGAGGCGGGCGTCGACCGGAAAAATCCGCGGGTAGACGATGAGGTGCTCGGTGCCCTCGGTACGGCGCGAGCGGGAATACAGGCCGAGAAAATCGCCGGAGGTGAGCTTCAGCGGGCCGATGGGGTAATACCCGCGGCGTTCGCAGATCAGTTTGAGTGTCCAGGTGATGCCGCGGTACCAGAGCAGGGAGGCCGATCGTCGGATGGCCTCGGTGCCGGGGGGGGCGGCCGGTTCGTTTAGGCGTAGCCCCGCCGGTAGGTCGTTTTCGAGCTGGACCCAGGGCAGGGGCAGGGGCTTGCGGTTGAACAGCCGCAGCGTGCAGGCGATGGGCTCGCCCGGAAAAAAGCGTATACCGTTGAGGTGCCGCTCAGCCCGGACCCCGACCAGGGAAAGCCGGTTCCAGAGCCGGGCCAGGCCGGCGGTGGCCACGAAAAGGCCGGCCAGGAGCAGGATGCCGGCCTGGGAATACCAGGCGGCCAGAACGAACACGGCCGCCACGGCAATTAACCCCGGGGCCTTGAGCAGGTTGCCCGCGGCCGCGGTGGTTTCTTTCTCTTTCTTTGAGCGATGACGGGAAGCCAATCTTAATAAAACCATCCCCACCCTGCCTCCCCCGTCAAAGGGGAAGGAGGATTTTCCCTCCCTAGGCGGGAGGGATGAAAGGGAGGGGGAATTTTGTGTAAGGGCCTCGATCATCGAGGCTGAAAGCCGTTTCCACAAAAAGCCGTCGGCAAAGCCGACGGCTTTTTTAGTTGAAAAAGTCTGGCCTGAGAAACGCCGGGTTGGGGTACGTGTAGAACCCCTTGCCGCTTTTCACGCCCAGTTCGCCGCGGTCGATCATCTCCTTCAATGCCTTTGGCGGGTGGTCCTTGGGGTCCTTGGAGTCCTTGTAATAGACCATTTCGATGTCCCAGATCACGTCAAGCCCCACCTTGTCCATCAGGGCGAAGGGCCCCTCCTTCATGCGGGTGAAGATCATCCAGGCCCGGTCGATATCCATGAAGTCCACGAACCCGTTGCCCCACATGTAGAGGGTTTCGCGCTTGATGGCCCGCCAGACGCGGTTGAAGCAGAAGCCGAGCAACTCCTTCTTTACCGTCAGGGGCACGAAGCCGATGGACTTGATCCAGGCGATGCCCTTTTCCATGACATCCGGCCGGGTGCGGGTGCCGCCCATGATGTCCACCATGTTCACGCCCTGCATGGGGAAGTAGAAATGGATGTTGAGCACTTGCTCGGGCCGGCCGCCGTGCTTCTCGAAGCGCGAGACCGGCATAGAGGAGCTGTTGGTGGCGATGATGGCACCGGGCGCGGCCTTTGCGCCGATCTCCTTCCAGACCTTTTTCTTGACCTCCAGATTCTCGGGCACGGCCTCGAGGATGAGGTCGGCGTCCTTCACGGCCGCGCGCATGTCCTGCACCTGACGGACTGTCCTGGCGCAGGCCTCCCACTGGTTCCAGGGGATGATGGGGGTCACCTTCTTGGCCTTGAGATCGGCGCGGATTTTCTCGAAAGTCTGGCGGAAGGCGCCCGCGCGCGGGTCGAACACCGTGACGTCATAGCCGGTGTGGGCGGCGATCATGGCGACCTGGGTGCCCTGGATGCCGGTGCCGACCATGGCGAACTTCTGCAGCGGCAGCTGGGATGATTTTTGCTGGGGCATGGGTGAATCCTCCATGAAAGAGCTTACGGGCCAAAGCGCAAAGCGGATATGGTTTGAACCAAAAAGAGGCCCCGCCGAAGCGGGGCCTCTTGAAACGGCAAAGTTGCTTTAATCCTCCTACCCCAGGACGCCGGGGCCGAAGAACGTCCGCGGGGCCCACATGATGATGTCGGGGATGAAAATGCACAGCAGCAGCCCGAGCCACTGCAGACACACAAACGGCACGACCCCCTTGTAAATGTGGAAGATGTTCATTTCCGGCGGCGCGATGCCCTTCAGGTAAAAAAGCGAGTAGCCGAAAGGCGGGGTCAAAAAAGCCATCTGCAGGTTCATGCAGATCAGGGCGCCGAACCATAGCTGGTTGAAACCCAGCTCCATGGTGACCGGGATGAAGATCGGGGTCACGATCAGCAGGATCCCCAGCCAGTCGAGGAAGCAGCCCAGGAAGAAGATGATGCCCATCATGAGAAAGAGCACCGCGAGAGGGGGGAGGTTCGTTCCAAGGATGAAGTTGGCGATGGCGTCCCCGCCGCCCAGTCCCATGAAAATGGCCTGGAAGGCGTTGCCGCCCAGGAAGAGCGTCATGATCATGGAAGTCGTCAGGGTCGTGGACCAGCATGCGTCCCTGAGGGCCTTCCAGGTGAATTTGCGGTAGAAGATCGCCATGAGGATGGCGCCTACACAGCCCATGCCGGCGGCTTCCGTCGGGGTGGCGATGGCGCCGACGATGCTCCCCAGCACGACGATCACCAGCACCAGCGCCGGGACGATGGAGTAGCAGAACATGCGCAGTTTCTCGGCGGGAGTGTGTTCTGATTCCGTCTCGGGCGGGCCATACTCGGGCTTGATCCCGCAGAGGACGGCGATGTAGAGGATGTAGAGTCCCGAGAGCAGGAAGCCCGGACCGAAGGCCGCGGCATAGAGCCAGCCGACCGAAAGCTGGGTGAGGCTGCCGTAGACCACGAGCATGATGCTCGGCGGGATGAGAATGCCGAGGGTGCCGCC
>DATITS010000079.1:0-12714 GCA_035467535.1 Desulfobacterales bacterium | reverse complement strand
TAATGCAGGAAGCCCTAACCAACGCGGCCAGACACAGCAAGGCCGATACGATTAACATTCGCTTGAAGAAGGATGCCGATCGTTTAAAACTCGAGGTGGAAGACAATGGGTGCGGGTTCAACCCTCATGAAACCCTTGAGGGCAGTGATGGCCTGAGCGGGTATGGGTTGCGGGGCATGCAAGAGCGCGTTGAGATTTGCGGCGGCTCTATTTCCATCCACTCCCGACCGGGGGCGGGAACTCATATCAGAGCCACGCTGCCCGTTTCAGAGATACGCTTTGAGCGGGGACAGCATAGTTGGAATACAGATATCAAATAAGTGTTTTATCAATAGTCCATCATCCGACATATCACCAAAGCTCCAAATCGGTGATATGAGCCTGTCGCCACGGTGTTAGTCACCCCTAAATCAGTGGCGCTTCCATTACAAATCCACCACCTGCCCATAGTCTATGTTAATCCATCGAAGCATAACATTCAGAACAACTAATTCTTTAGTGGATTTCCAAAAATACTTGATTTGCCCCATTGCCAACTAAAGCCACCTGCATTAATACCCTTTTTACACTTGTTTGATATCCTGAAGCTCAGTCTTTCGAGCCTGAGATCCTTCAAATTAGGTCTATATCTATCGGCTGGCGGATCTTTTGTAGGACTTTATACGTGAGGGATAAATAACATGAAAACACTACCTCAAAAATCGATTGAGAAGCTGAAAAGCAAAGTGAAGGGCAAAGTAATTCTGCCCACCGATCTGGGCTATAATGAAGTTCGAAAGATATGGAACGCAATGATCGACCGAAGGCCCGCGGTCATTGTACAGTGCGCATACGCAGCGGATGTACCGCATGCTATTTCCTTTGCGCGAGACAACGGGTTGGAGATATCCATACGCGGTGCAGGCCATAACATAGCCGGCAACGCAGTGTGCGATGATGGTGTAATGATCGATTTCTCAAAGATGAGGAATGTTCACGTTGATGCTGAGAAAAGGCTCGCTCATGTGGAACCCGGCGCAACACTGGGCGACGTTGATAAAGCGACACAGGCACACGGGTTGGCCACTCCTTTGGGAATCAACTCTACCACCGGTATTGCCGGTCTTACGCTGGGCGGCGGTTTCGGTTGGCTGACTCGAAAGTACGGAATGACAGTCGACAATCTGGTCTCTGCCGAAATGGTCACAGCCGACGGGGGCCAAATACGCGTCAGCGACAAGGAAAACACAGAGCTGTTCTGGGCGATTCGGGGCGGCGGCGGCAACTTCGGTGTCGTCACTATGTTTGAATTCAAGCTTTATCCCGTAGGGCCTGAAATAATCGCCGGTTTGCTCGTATTCCCATTCGATCAGGCGAGGAAGGTGCTCAAGAAATATTGTGAATTTGCGATATCAGCCCCTGAGGAAATCAATGTGTGGGTTATATTGCGCAAGGCACCACCATTGCCTTTTCTTCCGGCAAACGTGCACGGCAAGGAAGTCGTGGCGCTGGCCGTTTTTTATGCAGGCGATAACACGGAGGCTCAAAAGCTCATCGAGCCCTTGCGCAGTTTTGGCGATGCGCATGGTGAACACATCGGTGCTCAGCCCTACGCGCAGTGGCAACAGGCCTTTGACCCGCTGGTGACGCCTGGTGCGAGAAACTATTGGAAATCCCATAATTTTTCAGAGCTCAGCGACGGGGCATTGGATTCGATCATTCAGTTCGCCGGGAAGCTACCGACACCGCAGTGCGAGATTTTCCTTGCGCTTATCGCCGGGGCATCCAACCGAATTTCCGCAGATGCCACTGCATATGGCCATCGGGATACAAAGATTGTTCTCAATGTGCACGGGCGCTGGGATGACTCGGCGGACGATAAGAGGTGTGTCGTCTGGGCACGCGACTTTTTCAAAGCATCTGCGCCCTATGCATCCGCTGGGGCCTATGTAAACTTCATGACTGAGGACGAAGCGGATCGCATCGCCGCCGCGTACGGATCAAACTTTGCACGGCTGGCACAGATCAAAAGAAAGCATGACCCTGGTAATATTTTCCATTTGAACCAAAACATAAAGCCGTGACACAGCCGTGTCAGCCTTTTTTTGAATTTGATCGTATAGCCAGCTTGATCGCCAACACATTGCTTAACCACAGTCGACCAACCATACTTGGATGAAATGAAAAAGGAGGACTGAGTCCCTCCTTGCTTTTCTCAGTGAACAGAAACAGCAACCCGGTGAAGCCACCCTCACCCTGGTTCAATTCGATTCCCAGGCCCCGATGAGGTCATTCATCAGGTCAAAACGATCCAAGATGTATCAGGGCTCGCCAAGGATACTCAACGGACCTATTGTAACTGGTAATGCATCCGGCCCTTGACCGATGCAGCCGAGGATCGATGATGGAAGATTATCTCACAACACCCGTGCGCGTCGAGAGCGAGAACGCCGCCCTGCGGGCCATTTTGGAAGGCACGGCCACCGTCACCGGAGAACGCTTTTTCGACGCGCTCGTTACCAACCTCGCGAAGTCCCTTAACACGCATAGCGCCTGGGCAACCGAGTATTTGGAAGCGAGTCAACAGTTGCGTGTGCTGGCGTTTTGGGCCGACGGCCGCCTTACCAAGGACTTCCTGATCGACATCGCGGGGACCCCCTGCGAAGCGGTCATCCGCCGCTCCGAGCTGGTGCACTACCCCGACCAGATAATCCGGCTCTATCCCGACAATCCCAGTCTGACCGCGATTCACGCATCGAGCTACCTCGGTGCGCCGCTGCTTGACCAGGCCGGTCGCGTGATCGGGAACCTCGCTGTCCTCGATACCCGACCGATGGCTGCGGACCCGCGCGCAAAGGCGGTGTTTCAGGTGTTTGCGGCACGGGGTTCAGCCGAGCTCCAGCGCATGCTCGCGGAACGAGCCCTTCGCAAGAGCGAGGAAAAATTCCGCCGCATCGTCGAGACATCGATTGACGGCTTCTTCCTGATGGATAGCCGCTTCGCGATTACGGACGTCAATCAGGCCTTCTGTCGAATGGTAGGCTACGGGCGCGAGGACATCATCGGCCATAGCCCCATGCGGTACGCCGAAGGCGATTACGGCGCGTACCTGATGGCACACAAAGACGAGTTTTTCGCGCAGGAGTTGGTGGATCACGAGGGGACGATCGTTCATCGCTCGGGCCGCAGAATTCCGGTTCTGGTTCACGGCATGTCGCTGCGGGACGGGAACAGCCGAATCATCGGCAACATGGTGTTCGTGATCGACCTCACCCTGCAAAAGCGCTCACTCTCGCTGGCCGGGGAAGTCCAGCGCAGCCTGCTGCCGCAGGCCGCACCCGCGATCCCAGGCTTGGACATCGCCGGCCGGACGCTGAGTTGCCAGGAGATCGGCGGCGACTACTACGATTTCCTCTGGGTCCAGGGGTGTCCCGAAGACCAGGTCAGCGTCGTGGTCGGCGACGTGGCGGGCCACGGGGTGGATGCGGCGCTGCTCATGACCACCGCACGGGCGTTCCTGCGCACGCGGGCCGACCAGTGCGGAGATGCGTCGCAGCTCGTGACGGAGCTGAACCGCAACCTGTCGCGCGACGTCAGCGAAAGCGGCCGCTTCATGACACTGGCGTTTGTCCGGTTCGACCCGTCACGGCGCTCGTTGACCTGGGTGCGGGCGGGCCACCCGCCCGTGCTGGTGTACGATCCCGCACCCGACCGCTTCCGGGAGCTGAATGGCCGCGGGATCCCCCTCGGTGTGGAGGAATTCTTCACCTACGAATCGTACGTCGACCGCGAGGTCGGCCCGGGCCAGATCGTCGTAATAGGCACCGATGGGATTTGGGAATCCGTAGACCGCAATGGGAACGCCTACGGGGTGGAACGGTTCCGCTCGGTGGTTCGCAACGGCGCCCGATCGACAGCCCAGGACATCCTCGAGGCGGTTTACGCGGACATCAAGGCCTTTACGCTGGGAGCTCGACAGTCGGACGACATCACCCTGGTGGTAGCCAAATTAAAGGAGGAGGTTACGCCGGTCCCGGATTGGGCGATTTAACCGCCAGCGTGTTCACCTCACAATTGAATTATAACACCGGCGACCGGTCGCAGCCAGTCATGAAACGGACCCGCCGGCCATGGAGGATTTACCCATGAACGCTTTCTACAGCCGTGAACAGACTGATGTTCCGGAATTCATAGCCGACAGAAACCTTTTTCGCTCTCGCTGCTACATAGTCGGCGAATGGGTGGCAGCACGGGATGGGGATATCATCCCGGTGTTCAATCCGTCCACCGGCAAACGCATCGGCAGTGTTCCCAAGCTGGACCAAGCGGACACCCGACGTGCCATCGAGGGCGCTCACACGGCGTTTCCGTCCTGGCGCTCCAAAACCGTCAAAGAGCGAGCTGCAGCTCTGCGCCGCTGGCACGACCTAATAATGGCTGCCCAGGAGGATCTGGCGCGGTTGATGACGGCCGAGCAGGGCAAGCCGCTGGCCGAGGCCCGCGGCGAAATCGCCTATGCGGCCTCGTTCGTGGAGTGGTTCGCCGAAGAAGCCAAGCGGGTTTACGGCGATGTTATTGCGCCGCCTCAGGCCGACAAGCGCATCCTGGTGCTCAAGGAACCTGTCGGTGTCTGCGCGGCGATCACACCCTGGAATTTTCCGGCGGCCATGATCACCCGCAAAACCGCCCCAGCCCTTGCCGCCGGCTGCACGGTGGTGCTCAAGCCGGCGTCGGCGACCCCCTTCTCGGCTTTGGCGTTGGCCGAGCTGGCCGATCGCGCCGAAATCCCCAAAGGAGTCTTCAACGTGGTCACCGGAAACTCCACAGCAATTGGCACCGAGCTTGCCACCAACCCGATGGTGCGCAAGCTGACCTTTACCGGCTCCACCGAAACAGGCAAACTCCTGATGCTACAGTGCGCCGGGACCGTGAAGAAGCTCTCTCTCGAGCTCGGCGGGCATGCACCCTTCATCGTGTTGGACGACGCCGACCTGGATGCTGCGGTCGAGGGCGCCCTGCAGTCCAAGTACCGCAACGCTGGGCAGACCTGTGTCTGTGCCAACCGGCTGTTGGTGCACGAAAAGATGTACGACGCCTTTGCCGCCAAATTGACCGAACGCGTTCGCTCACTGCGGGTTGGCGACGGAATGGAGCCGGGGGTGACCATCGGCCCGCTCATCAATGCTGAGGCGCTCGCCAAGGTCGAGGACCACGTTTCCGAAGCGGTAGGCAAGGGCGCCCGCGTGCTGGTCGGCGGCAAACGCCATGCGCGCGGCGGGTTGTTTTTTGAACCCACCGTCCTGGCCGACATGATCCCCTCCATGAAAATCACCCGCGAGGAAACCTTCGGACCGATCGCACCGCTTTACCGGTTCAGGAATGACTCGGAAGCTGTGGCCATGGCGAACGATACCGTTTACGGGCTGGCCGCCTACTTCTATTCCCGTGATGTCGGGCGGATTTTCCGCACGGCCGAAGCTCTAGAGTACGGCATCATCGGCATCAACACCGGCATGATTTCCACCGAAGTCGCGCCGTTCGGCGGAATGAAGGAATCCGGCATCGGCCGGGAAGGTGGTAAATACGGAATCGATGAGTTTCTTGAAACCAAATACCTTTGTATGGGAGGAATACAGTAAGCGGCGACGAATAGGCCGCAGAATAGAGTAAAGGATATCCTTTATTCCAAAGCGATTCCGGATATGTTAATGTGACGGCGGTTTCGACTGTGGGAGAGGCTTCCACAGTAAAATTACCCGCTTCATGGGAGCGATCAATGTCTGCCTTGACCTTCTTGTCAACGTCATCGAACCGATGCTTTTTTTAAGAGATCCCCAAGACTGAAAGCAGAAAAATAGGGTTCAAATGACCTCACCCGAGGGAATCGAAAACAAGTCCACGGAAATCGAGCAGGAAAACCGCGAATGGCTCGAGTCCCTTGACTATGTCCACCGGAGCCAGGGGCCCGAGCGGGTGCGGCAGCTGCTGCGCCGATTGCAGTTCCAGGCGGATCGGTACGGCGTCGGCGGGGAGTGTTCGCTCACGACTCCCTACGTCAACACCATCCCGGTGGAGCGACAGGCGGTGTTTCCGGGCAGCCGCGAGATCGAGCGCCGTATCAAAAGCATCATCCGGTGGAACGCCATGGCCATGGTTGTGCGGGCCAACCGCCGGGCAAGCGGCATCGGCGGCCACATTTCCACCTATGCCTCTTGCGCAACCCTCTTCGAGATAGGGTTCAACCATTTTTTCCGGGCCAGAACCAATGAGCATCCGGGCGACATCGTCTACTTCCAGGGTCATGCATCTCCGGGGGTTTACGCCCGGGCCTTTCTGGAGGGGCGCATCAGCGAAAAGCAGCTGGAGAATTTCCGGCGAGAGCTCGAGCCCGACGGCGGCCTGCCGTCCTACCCGCACCCGTACCTCATGTCCGACTTCTGGCAGTTTCCGACCGTTTCGATGGGGCTCTCACCGATCATGTCCATCTATCAGGCCCGGTTCAGCCGCTACATGGAAGGCCGCGGTCTCAAGGAAAGGGACGATCGGAAAATATGGGCTTTTCTCGGCGACGGGGAGCTGGACGAACCCGAATCGCTGGGGGCCGTCACTCTGGCCGCTCGCGAAGAGCTGGACAACCTCATCTTCGTGGTCAACTGCAACCTGCAGCGTCTCGACGGCCCGGTGCGCGGCAACGGCAAGATCATACAGGAGCTCGAGGCTGTGTTCCGCGGCGCCGGCTGGAACGTGATCAAGGTGATCTGGGGCAGCGACTGGGACCCGCTGCTGGCACGCGACGAAAAAGGCCTGCTCGTGCGGCGTATGGAGGAGGTGCCTGACGGCCAGTACCAGCTTTACTCGGTCGCCGGTGGAGACTTCATCCGCAGGGACTTCTTCGGAAAGTACCCCGAACTCGAAGAGATGGTAAGCCATTATACGGACGAGCAGCTGTGGAAACTCCGCCGGGGGGGGCACGACCCCGAAAAGGTCTACGCTGCCTACCACGCGGCGGTAAACCATAGAGGGTCGCCGACAGTGATCCTGGCGAAAACCATCAAGGGCTACGGGCTGGGGGAGGCCGGGGAAGGCCGCAACGTCACTCACCAGCAGAAAAAGCTCAACGAGCAGGAATTGCGGCATTTCCGCAGCCGCTTCGGCATACCGGTTTCCGATGCGGACATCAAGGAGGCTCCTTTCTACAAGCCGGTGGAAGACAGCGAAGAGATCAAATACCTGAAAAAACGCCGCTCGGAACTGGGCGGCTACCTGCCGGAGCGGCGCTCTTCGGCGGCGGAGATAGAGCTGCCGAAGGAAGACGTCTTCGAAGAATTGAAGAAAGGCTTCGGCGACCGCGAGATGGCCACCACCATGGCCATGGTTCACCTGCTGGGAAAACTGCTGGCGGACAAGAATTTCGGAAAATACATCGTGCCCATCATTCCCGACGAAGCTCGCACCTTCGGCATGGAGGCGCTGTTTCGAAAATTCGGGATCTATTCGCACATCGGACAGAACTACGAGCCGGTCGACAAGGATAGCCTGCTCTACTACAAGGAGGCAAAAGACGGGCAGATTCTGGAGGAGGGCATCACCGAGGCCGGCTCGATGTCTTCGTTCATTGCCGCCGGCACGGCCTATTCCACCTATGGCATTCGCACGATCCCCTTTTTCTTCTTCTACTCGATGTTCGGGTTCCAGCGCATCGGCGACCTGATCTGGGCGGCGGGAGATACCAGGGCGCGCGGGTTCCTGGTGGGCGGAACCTCCGGGCGCACCACCCTGGCCGGTGAAGGGCTTCAGCATCAGGACGGGCACAGCCATGTCCTGGCCCTTGCCAACCCTTCGGTGCGGGCCTACGATCCAGCCTTTGCCTATGAAATCGCCGTCATTGTCCGGGAAGGGCTACGCCGCATGCTGGCCGAGGACGAAGATGTTGTCTACTACCTGACCGTCATGAACGAGTTCTACCCCATGCCGTCCATGCCGGAGGGCGCCGAAGAAGGCATCCTGAAAGGGATCTACAAGTTCCGCGCTTCCGAGAACCGGCGGGCCAAGGTCAAGGCACACCTGCTGGCCGGCGGGGCGATCGTGAACGAGGCGCTGGCCGCGCAGGCTCTGCTGGAAAAAGACTTCGGGGTCGCATCCGACGTCTGGAGCGTCACCAGCTTCAAGAATCTCTACTGGGACGCCATTGCCGCCGAGCGCCGCAGCCTGCGCCACCCCCAGCAGGACCCACAGCCGTGCTATCTCCAGAAGCAGTTGTCCGATGAAAAGGGCGTCTTCGTGGCCGCCACCGACTACCTCAAGGCGCTGCCGGCAATTGTCGCAAAGTGGATTCCGGGTCGAACGGTGGTGCTCGGTACCGACGGCTACGGCCGCAGCGACACCCGCCCGGCGCTACGGGATTTCTTCGAGGTCGATGCGCGCCACATCGCCTACACGGCCCTGGCCGCCCTGGCGCGTGAGAACCGGGTGAAGCATTCCGTGGTGAAAAAAGCCGCCAAACAGCTGGACATCAATTCGGAAAAGACAGACCCCCTATTCACATAGAGTCGGGAGCCGCCATGTTAAAAGAAGTCAGAATCCCCGAAATCAGCGAAAACGTCACATCGGGCAAAGTCGTCGGCGTGCTGGTAAAGCCCGGCGACGACGTCGAGGTGGGCGACCCCATCATCGAGTTTGAAACCGAAAAAGCGGTGGTTGAAATTCCGTCGCCGTTCAAAGGCAAAGTGGCGGAAATCCTCGTCAAAGAAGGGGATGAGCTGAAGCTGGGCGATGTGATCGCCAAAATCGACACCGATAACGGTGCCGACCGGAAGGAAGCGCCGAAGGAGGTGAAGCGGGACCCAGAGCGGAACGCCGGCGCCGGTGAAAAGGTGGAAAGCGGTTCAGGGGAGGGGGCGCTTCAAGAATATGAGGAAGCTCTCCAGGAAAAAGAGAAGAATCGAGAGGAGCCTGCGGGAAAAGAGAAGGCAGAGACCGAAGAGCTAAAAAGAGCGGTGGCAGAGAAGTCGGGGGAACAGGCGGAAGAAGCGGAGGAAAAGGATGCCCCTGTAACCGAGGAGAAGAAACCCGGGGGCGAGCGCGATGCGCAAAAGCGCGCTCCGGCGCCGGCCTCACCGTCGGTGCGCCGGTTTGCCCGGGAACTGGGGGTCGACATCCATGCCGTCCGGCCTGCGGAAGGCGGGGATAGGATCACCGAAGCCGACGTCAAAGCTTACGTGAAAAAGGTCCGCACAGAGGGGGGGAAACCTGATGCCGCCGCTCCCGGGGGCGAGCCGGGGCGGCAGGCTTCGCTGCCTGACTTCGCCCGCTGGGGGGAGATTGAAAGCCGCGAACTGACCGGCGTGCGCCGTCTTACCGCCGAAATAATGGCCGCCTCCTGGAAGGCGGTGGTGCACGTGACGCAGTTCGACCGAGTGGACATCACCTCCGCCCTGGAGTTTATCGCCCATCATGCCGACGAAGTGGCCGACCAGGGGGGCAAACTGACCATCACGGCCATTTTGATGAAGGTCTGTGCGGGGGCGCTCAAGAAGTTTTCCCAATTCAACGCCAGCATCGACCCGCTGAAAAATCAGCTGATCCTAAAAAAATACGTTCACATCGGCCTGGCGGTCGACACACCGCGAGGTCTCCTGGTGCCCGTGGTGCGGAACGCCGACCGCAAGACGATCCGGGAGCTTGCCGTCGAAATCGTGGATCTGGCCGACCGGGCCCGCAACAAGAAGATCAAACCAGACGAAATGGACGGCGGCACCTTTACCATTTCCAATCAGGGCGGCATCGGCGGCACCCAATTTACGCCCGTGGTGTTCTGGCCTCAGGCAGCCATTCTGGGAGTCAGCCGGGCATCGGCTGAGCCGGTTTACATCGACGGCGAGCTTCGGCCGCGCCAAATGCTGCCGCTGGCCCTGTCGTATGACCACCGCATTGCCGACGGTGCCGACGCAGCGCGTTTTGTGCGGTGGGTTTGTGAATGCATCGAGCATCCGCTGACCATGCATTTTGACTGACACGGGCAAGTGTCGAGCCTTCGCAGGAAAATGGACTATGTTTACGGTCGATCATTCAAAATGACGGTGTTCAAGAAAGGCGGCAATTTTTTTGCCAGCGATTTCTGGCATGATCACACCGACCGGCAACCGGATGAGCTGATAGGTCGTCACGGCATTGTTTGAAACCAAAGGGCCGGTTCGAAAGACCGGGAGGGGCGGCATGGCAGACATAGACACGCAAGTGGCCGTACTCGGAGCAGGTCCGGGTGGATATGCCGCCGCTTTTCTGGCGGCCGACCTCGGGCTGCAGGTGGCGCTGATCGACCCGGAGCCGAACCCGGGAGGCGTCTGCCTCTACCGGGGGTGCATTCCGTCGAAGGCACTGTTGCACGTCGCCGCACAGATCATGGAATCCCGAACGGCCAAAGACCGCGGTGTCGATTTCGGCAATCCCAAAATTAACCTCCACAGACTGAACGAATGGAAGAAAGGAGTGGTGGCCAAGCTGACCGGCGGGTTGGGGCAACTCGCCAAGCAGCGTCGCATTCGATATCTTCAGGGCACCGCCGCCTTTTCAAGCCACCGGACGCTGGAACTCAAGCAGGCCGGCGGCTCGATCAAAAATCTCTCGTTCGAACACGCTGTTATTGCAACCGGATCCCAGGCGAGGACCTTGCCGGGCGGGGCCACGGAGATCGATTTCGTGATGGATTCGTCCGAGGCGCTCGAGGTCAAATCCGTGCCGCAGAAGCTCCTGGTGATCGGCGGCGGGTACATCGGGCTGGAAATCGGTACGGTCTATGCGGCCCTGGGGTCCAGCGTCACCCTGGTGGAGATGACCCAGGGGTTGCTGCCGGGGGTGGATCGCGACCTGGTTCGGGTTCTACAAAAGCGGCTGGAAGGACTGTTTGAAGCGCTGCTGCTCGGAACGACGGTCAAGGAAATGAAGGCCCGGAAAAACGGAATAACAATCGTGCTGGAAGGACCGGACGGCGAGCGGCAGACCCGGATCTTCGAGCGGGCGCTGGCAGCGGTCGGCCGCAGCCCAAGAACCTCGGGACTGGGGCTTGAGAACACCGGCGTTGAGATGGACAAGCGCGGGTTCATCCGCGTGGACGCGGAGCAGCGGACCAGCGACCCATCCATTTTCGCCGTGGGGGATGTGGCCGGCGAGCCCATGCTGGCCCACAAGGCGACCCATGAGGGCCGGACCGCCGCGGAGGTGATCGCCGGCCGCAAAGCGGCTTTCGAACCGGCCGCCATTCCGGCGGTGGTCTTCACCGATCCGGAGATCGCCTGGGCCGGGCTGACGGAATCCGAGGCGAAGAGCAGGGGGATCGCTTACGCTGTCAGCCGTTTCCCGTGGGGGGCATCCGGAAGAGCCGCCACCCTGGGGCGCAGCGACGGTCTGACCAAACTGGTGGTCGACCCTCGGTCCGAACGAATATTGGGGGTCGGCATCGCCGGTGTTGGCGCCGGTGAGCTCATCGCCGAGGGTGTTCTGGCAATCGAGATGGGCACCAACGCAACCGATATCGGCCTGTCCATCCACCCCCATCCCACCCTGTCGGAAACCATCATGGAGGCGGCCGAAGGCCTGCACGGCACCGCCACCTCTTACTTCCAGCCCAGAAGAAAACCAAAGCTGAGGTGAAGGATATCAGTCGGCCGGATCTGGTTCTCCCGCCGGTATCGATCAGGATGATACCGTGCCGGATAAGACTATGATATGCGGAAAGTATCCGATATGATTTTTAATTACCTGCACCTTTCTTTTGCCAATCTTGTGGGATGAAGGCCTCGATGAGCGGAACCGGCAACTGCTACGACAACGCCCCTATGGAGGGTTTCTGGGCGACCCTGAAAACCGAGTTGATCTTCCGTTGATGTCTCGCAACCCGACAGCAGGCCATTCGGAAGATTACCGAGTACTTTGAAGTGTTCTACAGTCGATAGCGGCTCCAGAGGCAACTGGACTATCTTTCACCGGCAGCTTTCAAACGCCGAGACTACGAGCAACGGCTGGCAGCGTTATCGATTTGGTGTCCACTATTGACGACTGACTCCAGTTTCTGAATCGCAAGCCACCGCCCAGTGACCCTATGTCAAGCAGCGCGGGTCTCTGCTGTCCCCGGCCACGGCTTGCACTCCCAGCGGCGCTGAATCAAACGATAAAAGAAGATCTCGTAGACCGCCGCCAGACCGAACAGCACGTAAATCAAGCGGCTGATGGGGCTCATGGGGCCGAAAACAGCCTCGACAAGGTTAACCTCAAAAAGGCCGACCGCTCCCCAGTACAAACTCCCGAACGCCAATACGGCCGCCGCGAGAATATCGATTCCTTTCATATATCCGTCATTATAATTTCTCATGATAACCCTACCTGTTTATTCGGAATGTAAACCTCCTCCTCTCCTTTGCTCACGCCAATTTCAATTCTATGCCCTGTGCCAGCGGCGAGCAGCGCGACCTGGAACGGGGATCGCCATTTATTTCCAAACCCGCAATGCTTCAATCGAAAAAATACTGAAGAGCTGAACATCCAAACGCAAGGTAGAGGGGTTAGGCGTCTTTTTGGAAAACCGATCTAACCTTCGGCGTTTATGCCCCTCCGATCCCGTATTCCTTCTCGCCCAACACGCCCCAAACCTTTTTCCAAGCGCCTTTCACTTGGCTCATCTTTTCCTTGATTTCCTTGCGCTGGGGCCGGAACTACGCAGGGCATTCCCCCGAAAGAAGC
>DATITS010000078.1:0-32452 GCA_035467535.1 Desulfobacterales bacterium | reverse complement strand
ATCGGCTGGAAGCTGGAGGCTCGAAGCTGGAAGCCTGGCGGATTGGATCTGAATTTGTTTTGTGCCTCGAGCCTCAAGCCTCTTGCCTCGAGCGAATATCCGCTTGGCGGACGGCCTGATGCTTGTTTTTCAACACCCTGCCATGTGGCTGAGAAATGAAACGCCGCCTGCAATGGCGGCGTTTCATTTCGGGCAGTCCCTCAAAAGCGCCCTCGTCCGTATACATGCCCGTCCTCATGCAATAAAAAAAGTATGGATAGATCTCGGTGGAAATGGTAGATATACTTATAACTATCTGAATAAAGAGAGAAACGGATATGGATCACGAAGTCAGACTGCGCGTGCCCTTTCATGATCTGGATCCCTTGCAGATGGTATGGCATGGGAATTATTTGAAATATTTCGATATCGCCCGGTTTGGGCTCTTCAAACAGGCCGGGGTGGATCTTTACCGGTATTCTGTCAGGCAGCAGATCATCTTCCCTGTAACGCGTTTTTCCGTCAAGCATATTGTCCCTCTTCGGTTTGAAGATGAGTTCATCTGCAAAGCGACCGTGACCGAAGCGGTCTACAAGATTGCCATCGATTTTGAAATCAGGCTGCCTGAGAATGGACGGGTCTGTACCCGCGGCAAAAGCGAACAGCTCTCCGTCAAATTGCCGGAAATGGAGATGCAGTTCGAAATACCGGGTGACATCACGCGGGCGCTGGGATTTGCGTAATGGATCCACTGCTGCAAAGTGCCTTTGCGACCGGCTACGAAAGGCTTGCTGCTTGGGCGGATCTTCTGGATGAGATCAATGTGTATCCGGTTGCCGATGCGGACACCGGCCGCAATTTGATGATCAGCCTGGCACCCTTGCATCGGATGGATGCCAGCGTAGAAACCACCGTTCGAAAGCTGCTTGTTTCCGCCACCGGCAATTCCGGTAATATCGCATCTGGCTTTTTCGCGGGCTTTGTTGCTGAAAATCCTTCAAAAGACATCTATCAGGCAACCCGGGTCGGCCGAGACCGGGCCTGGCAGGCGATCGCAGATCCAAAGCCGGGAACGATGCTGACCGTTTTCGATGAACTGCTGCGCCATCTTGAAAATCTCTCTTCGGACCCATCGGCGGCCACCTCCACTGCGCTGATCGATCGGCTTGAAAAAGCCGTCCATTCCACCTCTGAAACACTGCCTGCTCTAAAAGCCGCCGGCGTCGTCGATTCAGGGGCTTTGGGGGTGTTCATTTTCATGGAAGGTTTTTTCAGCCGCCTGGCCGGCCGGGCGGATGTGTTTCGCCCCATCACCGGGATTTTCAGCAAGAAACTGCGACTGCCTTCCGATTTCAAGGCGGATTACCCAAAAGGATATTGCGTCGATGCGGTGGTCCACGTCGGCAAGGAGCATGATCCGGCGCTGGAAAGCCTATCGCGCTATGGAGGCAGCATCGTAGCCCTGCAGGAAAACGAGAGGCTTAAAATCCATATCCACACCGAGCAGCGTGATGCGGTCCGGAAACAACTCGCAGATCTCGGAAGAGTCGTCCAATGGTCGGAGGAGGACATGGGGGCCCAGGCAGCAAAAAGGCCTGACGGGGGCGCGCAGCCGGTGATTCATATTGTCACCGATGCAGCCGGCTCGATCACGCGGGAAGATGCCGCACGGTTGGGGATGACACTGCTTGACAGCTACATCCTGGTCGGAGACAAGTCGCTGCCGGAAACGCTCTTCCCGCCCGAGGAGCTTTATGCCTTGATGCGCAGCGGGGTCAGGGTGACCACGGCCCAGGCGTCCGTATTCGAGCGTCACCAGCGGTGGCAGAGCATTCTCGGTCGCTACGGACAGGCCCTTTATCTTTGTGTCGGCTCGGTCTACACGGGCAATTATGAGATCGTCGCCGCCTGGAAAGAGCGCCATGACCCGGACAATCGGCTTTCGGTCATCGACACCGGTCTCGCCTCCGGCCGGTTAGGGGTCGCCGCCCTGGCGACGGCCCGGTATGCGATCCAGGCCGATGACGCCGAGAAAGTGTTTCGATTCGCCGAGAGCGCTGTTCGCAAGAGCCGGGAGTACATTTTTCTTGACCGGCTTCAGTATCTGGTCGCGGGCGGCCGATTGTCCAAGACCAAAGGTTTTTTGGGCGATCTATTTCACCTGAAACCCGTCATCACCCCCACGGCCGAAGGGGCCGTGAAGGCGGGGACGGTTCGCGATAAAGACGAGCAGATCAAATTCGCCCTGGGAAAACTGGAAAAGGGTTTGGGACCGGATACCCAGCCGCTGATCATGATAGAATATTCGGATAACCGGCAGTGGGTTGAAAATAACGTTTTGGGTGAAATCAAAAGCCGCTATGCTTCGGCCGAGATCATCCTCCAGCCCCTTTCCCTGACGTCAGGTGCCCATATGGGGCCGGGGACCTGGGCGGTTGCGTTTTTGCCGTCAACCCTTCAATGAACCCCAGGGGTTCCGGGCGCCCATCGAAAGGCCGCCAAGACGGTTCCATCAAAACGGTTCAAACCTTATAGGATGCAGCCATTGCCCGAAGCAAAGACCGGCGACAGCCCCCGCAACAGATTTGCCGCCCTGATTCCCGTATACAACCATGAACAAACGGTTGCCGATGTGGTGCAGCGGACGCTGAAACTCGATATCCCCGTTGTGGTTGTCGACGACGGGTCGACCGACGCGACCTTCGAGCGCATCAAAGGCATCAAAGGGGCCCGGGTTCTGCGGCATCGTTTCAACCGCGGCAAAGGGGCTGCCCTTATGACCGGCTTTGCGGAAGTCGCTAAAATAGCGGACTGGGCGATCACGCTGGATGCCGACGGCCAGCACGATCCTGAGGATGCCAAGACCTTGATCCGGGCCATTCCGGAAAACCAGCGGCCCATTGTTATCGGAAAACGTCAGGGGATGCTTGCGCCGGATGTGCCGTGGACGAGCCGATTCGGCCGGGGGTTTTCAAATTTTTGGGTGCGAATGGCCGGCGGGCCGGCTGTGACGGATTCCCAGAGCGGGTTCAGGGCCTATCCTCTGCCCGAATGCCTGCACCTGGGCGTTCTCGCCAGGCGGTTCCAATTCGAGGTTGAAGTCCTGGTCAAGGCGCAGTGGAGACAAATGCCGGTCGCCGAGGTGCCCGTCCGTGTGTCCTACCGACCGGGCACCCGCCGGATCTCGCATTTTCATCCTTTTTTCGATTTCCTGAGAAACACGGGTTTGTTCAGTCGTCTGATCACCCATCGTATTCTGACCCTTCGGTTCAGGGGGCATTGACCCAGGCTGACATGTTTTATCGCATCCTGCCATTTTTGGCCCGGATCTTCGGGGTGTGGACCTTCGATCTCATCGCCAAGGGCATTGCCGCCGGTTATTTTTTATTTGCTCCCCGCCGGGTGATGGTCAGCGTGCGGTTTTATCGTGCGCTGTTCCCGCAGCGTGCCAGGGTCTATCCTTTCTGGTGCGCCTGGAAACAATTCCAGAACTTCACGTCCGTCTACCTGGACCGGTACCGGTTCCATGAAGTGGGGGATATCAGCTATACCAATGAGGGCTGGGAGCACGTCGAAAATGCCCTGGACCGGAAAACCGGGGGCATCGTCCTGATGTCGCACCTCGGCAACTGGGAAATCGCCGCGCATCTGATGAAACAGAAAAGGGAGCAGATGCCGCTGATCTTATTCATGGGGCAGCGCGCCAAGGCCCATATCGAACGCATTCAGAAAGAAGACCTGCGGCGCAGGGGCATTCGCATCGTGGCCGCTGAAAAGAGCTGGGAGACTTCGTTCGATCTTATCGAGGGCCTGCGGTTCATCCAGGACGGTGGCCTGGTTTCCATGACGGGAGATCAAATCTGGGATTCGCGCCAACGCGTCGTTCCCGTCTCCATGATAGGTCACGAGGTGTACCTGCCGGAAACGCCGCACGTGCTGGCCATGCTGTCCGGGGCGCCGCTCATTGTTTTTTTCTCGCGTCGTACCGGCAAGAAGCGCTACCACCTGAAAATGGCTGAACCCCTTTATGTCGAAAAAGCACCCCGCCGGCTGCGAGCGGAGGCCATCCGCAAATCGGCCCAAGGATATGCGGATTTGTTGGAGACCCATCTGCGCGGCAACCCGTTCGAGTGGTACCATTTCAAACAGTTTCTCGGCCCGAGGCAGAAATGACATTCGGCCATGAAGGTGGGGCGCCGATAGTTTTTGAATTAAGCCGCGTATTATAGTAAGAATATCATTTTCACTAATCGATGCTAAAGAGACAGTCCTATGGAACGCGACGCGATCAAAGCTGCCATCATAAGAATTTTCGATGAAAAATTCGAAATCGTGGGGCCGGGTGTCGATGACAACTTAAGGGATGCCTACGAATTCGACAGCATCGACGCGGTTGAGCTTCTGCGCGAGATCGAGATTCTCCTCGATACCCGACTGACCCAGGCTGAAAAAAAGAACGCCATGGATATTCGAACCATCAACCAGATCGTGGATTATATCGAAGCCCTGGTCCGCGATCGGTCTCTTGCGAAGTCCCCCGGTCCCGCATGATGTCTGCCAACCCTGGAACAATGACGGCGCGACGGGTTGTCATCACGGGATGCAGCGCCATAACGCCGATCGGCCGAACCCGGCAGGAGATCGTCCGGCATCTGGCAGAGGGGATCTCCGGCGTCAAGAAGCTGCGCGACGACGGACTCCTGACCCACCACATCCATTCCGGCGTTTACGGCACCGTGGATTACCCCATCGCTTACGATTTCCAACGCAGCCATCGCAAAACCATGGGGCCGGTTTCTTTTTACGCCTGCCAGGTCGCCAAGGAAACCTTGGAGGCGTCGGGACTTGACCCGGCGTTCATCACCTCGGGCCGTCTCGGGGTTGCCTTCGGGTCCACCCATGGCAGCCCGTCGGCCCAACGGGAGATTTACAGGACGTTTTTCACCGAACCGCAGCAACGGCTTTCTTCCATCGGTGCGGTGGATTATCTCAAATCCATGGTCCACACCACGGCGGTAAACATCACGAAAATGTTCGGCATTACCGGCCGGGTCATCTCTTCCTCCACGGCCTGCACCACGAGCAGCCAGTCCATCGGATTTGGCTACGAAACGGTCAAGTACGGCATGCAGGATGCAATGCTGTGTGGTGGGGCCGACGAATACGATACAACCACCGTAGCGGTGTTCGACAACCTGCTGGCATGCTCCACGGAATTCAACGCAACACCGCATCTGACACCGCGCCCCTTTGACGTGTCGCGCGACGGACTGGTCGTCGGCGAAGGGGCCGGGGCCGTTCTGCTCGAAGAATATGAGCACGCCAAAAACCGGGGAGCCCGTATCCTCGGGGAGATCATCGGGTTTTCATGCAACAACAACGGCGGCGATCTGATTCTGCCGAATATCCAGGGGATCACCAAGACGATTGCGCTGGCCCTGGAAGTCGCCGCGATCGACCCGGGTCAGGTTGATTTCATCAGCGCCCACGCCACGGCAACCAAAATGGGAGACGTGATCGAGGCCCAAGCCATCGGCAGCCTGTACGGAGCGGGGCCGGTGGTTACCGGGTTGAAGAGCTATATGGGTCATACCATGGGCTCCTGCGGTGCGATCGAGGCGATCATCACCCTTTACATGATGGAGGCAGGGTTCATCCCGCCGACGCTGAATCTGGACGAAGTGGACGAGCGCTGTGCCATGATTCGGCACGCGGTTCAACTTTTTGAGCAACCGATTCGGATCGCCGCAGTTCAGAATTTCGCCTTCGGTGGCGTGAACACCTGCTTAATTCTAAAAAAGTTCGACGGAAAATGACGCCGTAAGAAGCCCAATTTCGGCGTTGCGCTTCGCCCCGCGCTCGCTGCGGCGTACGGTGAGTACGCCTCGCTCGGCGGAGGCTCGCGCGCCTTGGACTTGGGCTTCTTACGGCGTCATTAATAATCAAGGCGGCATAGATGGCCTCTGCGGCGGAGCGACGGCGACTTCAATCCGTTTTCGATTTCATGATCACGCTCGTGCTGTGGGTCTATTTTACGGCCGGTTTCGTGCTGCTGTTTTCTCCTTTTTATCTCTGGGCCGGGATTTTTTCGAAGCATCGCGAGCGGGCCTTTCAGCGACTCAACAGTCGGTTCTACCGGGGTTTCTTTTTCCTGGTGCGGCGGTTGATGCCCGGGCACCGCTGGTCTATTCAGCCTGAAGTCCGGAAGATCCGATCGGCGGTCATCGTCTGCAACCACAGGTCATATCTGGATTCGATTCTGCTCATATCGTTGTTCGAAAAGCACAACACCATTGTCAAGAGTCGGCTGTTGGATATTCCGCTTTTCGGCCGCATGCTGCAATGGTCCGGTTATATTCCGTCATCCGCGGAGGGGCGGTTCGCCGACATGATGATTGAGCGGCTCGAAAAGATGGATGCGTTCCTGGCCGATGGGGGCAACCTGATCGTTTTTCCGGAAGGCACCCGGAGCCCGAACGGAAGCCTCGGGCGATTCAACAAGGGGGCGTTCAAGATCGCCCGAAGCTGTCGGGCGCCGATTGAAGTTCTTTCCATCTGCAATACCGAACGGATGTTCCGGCCCGGCTCGTTTGCGTTTGACACGCGGGGGCCCAACACCATTCGCCTTGAACGGATCGGCCGCATCGATGCGGCCACAGCGAGCGAAACAGGCGCCTTGTCCCGCGTGATGGCCACGGTGCGCGCCATGCTCGAATCAAAAAACGACAGCGGAGAAGACGCATGAAGATTGTCTTGATGTCCATGCCCGATGTGGCAGCGGTTATAATGCATGAGAGCGCCTTTCACATGCCGAACAACGGCATTGCCAGCATCGCTGCCAACGTCGATGAAGGGCACCAGGTGAACATCATCGACCTGATCCGAAAGCGGCACCGGGTCAGGCAATATGTGACCCGGACGCTGCTGAAAATCCGGCCGGATGTGGTAGGCCTGTCGGCCATGGCCTGGCAGTATAAAACCTGCACCCAACTGGCCCGGCTGATCAAACATCTGCTGCCGGGGGTAAAAATCGTCATCGGCGGGTACCATGCGACGTTGATGTATGAAGAGATTGCAGCCTCGGCCGAGGCGCCTTTCATCGATTTCATCATCCGGGGCGAAGGCGAGGAGGCCTTTCGGCGACTCATCAATGCCCTGGGCGGCAACGATCGGTTCGATGAAATTCCGTCTCTGTCCTTTAAGGAAGACGGTCGATTTATCCACAACCCCCGGGGCGAGCTTCTCGATCTGTCCAAACTCAAGCTGCCCATTCGGGACCGGCGGCGGCTGACCTGGGGCTATCATATCATGGATGGCAAAGTGGAAGTGATCGAGACCTCCCGGGGCTGCACCCGTGCCTGCAACTTCTGCAGCATGAATCACATGTACGGCCGGACGTTCCGCCCCTTTCCCCAGGAGCGGATCCTGGCCGACATCGAAGATATCTACTTCAAGCGCAAGACCCGCTGGATATTTGTGGCCGATGACAACCTCGTGCTGGAACCGGGCCGCGTCACGGCGCTTTGTGACGCCATCATCGCCCGAAAATTCCGAAACCTGAATTTTGTCGCCCAGTGCGATTGCATCACCATGTCCCGGAATGAAGAGATGGTGCGCAAGATGGCCCAGGCCGGGTTCAAGACGATTTTTCTCGGGATCGAAAACGTATCCAAAAAGAATCTCAAGGCAGCGGGCAAGGGCGATATTGTTGACGCCTCCCGGAAGGCGGTGGGCATTTGTCATAAATACGGCATCATGGTGGTGGCCGGGATGATTTTCGGCTTTCCGGATGATGATGAAGAGGACATCATCGAAAACTACCGATTCTTGAAATCGATCGAGGCCGATACCTCCTACTGCCAGATCCTGACACCGTATCCGAAAACCGCCATGCGCCAGCACCTCCTCGACGAGGGGCTGGTAACCAATCCGGATGATTTCACGCGCTATAACGGAATGTGGGCCAATGTCAAAACTCGTAATTTGAGTTCGGAGCAGCTTCAATACCTGGTCTGGTATCATCAACAGACGGTGATGGGCTGGTGGGAGCCTTCGGAAAGGGTGCGGGCCCGTGGCCCGCTGTGGACGGGTATCTGGATATACGTATTCAGGCCGTTCTTGAAAGTTTATCTGGGCCGGCAGCTTAGAAAATATGGCTGGAGGGGCCGGTACGAGATGCATTTGAAAGGCAGGCAGGCGGCAAACAACTTCCGCGATCTGGACTGCGTATAATCCGGGAAAGCACCTGATGCGGGACGTCTATGTCGTCAAACATGCGATCGCGACCAGCCTCGGAAACAGCCTTGAAGCAACCTGGCAGAGGCTTTTGAAGGGACACAGTGCCCTGGATGCCATCCACCATTTTCATGCGGGTCGGTTGACCAGTCAGAAAGCCTGCTGCATACTCGATTTGCTGCCCGCGGCCGGGGAAAACCGGGTATGTGCTTTGACACGCAGGGTCCTTGACCAGATCACGCCGGTCCCCCCGGGAACCTGCGTTGTCTGGACCGGAATCAAAGGCAATGCCGAGTATATCGAAGCCGACCAGAGCATCGAGATGCCTTACCTGCCGGAGCACTACCACCGATGGGTGGCAGAGCGGCTGGGCACCGCCCCCATCGGCTTTGACATCAATGCGGCGTGTGCCTCTTCCACCGTCGGAATGGCGGTCGGGGCCCAGAAGATTGCCCGGGGAGAGTACGGCTCCGTCCTTGTCTGTGCGGCCGACGTGGTCACCCGCTTCACCTTTACCGGGTTTTCCGCCTTGAAGGCGCTCACCCCCGCCGTGTGCCGTCCTTTCGATCAAGCGCACGACGGGATGTGCATCGGTGACGGCGCCGCGGCCATTCTGTTGGCCGATGCGGAAACCGCGCGCAGGCATCAACTCGAAAGAGTGGCGCGCCTGTCCGGGTGGGGCATTTCAAATGACGCCAACCACATCACGGGACCGTCGCGGGATGGCGCCGGCCTGGTCACGGCCATTGATGCGGCCATGAGGATGGCCGGGTTGTCCCCGCAGGACACGCAGGCGTTTTGTGCGCACGGGACCGGCACCATTTTCAACGACCGCATGGAGTTGGCGGCCATCGAGACGGTTTTCGGTGATCGTCGTTTTCCGGTCTTTTCGATCAAAGGGGCGGTCGGGCATACGCTGGGGGCCGCCGGCGGCATTGAAGCAGCGATATGTGCCCACGCCCTCGCCCACAAACTAATTCCACCGACCGCAGGCTTGCAGACCCCTGAATCCAAGGCGGTCGGCCGGGTGTCGCCTCAGAGCCAGGCGTTTGACGGCCGCAACATCCTGACATCCAATTCCGGATTCGGCGGCGTCAACGCGGCCCTCGTGATGCATGCGGTGCCGATCTGAAAATGCCGAGACTGCATCCGGTGGCAGGCTCATAAGGAAATCATGAAAGTCAATGTCATCGGCGGGGGCTGGGTCACGGCCGCCCATTGGGGTCGGATGACGGATGGGACAAAACCGATCCTGGCTGCAGGGGATCCGCTGATCCCTCCGGTTGAAGATATTTATTTGAATCCGCCGGTCCGGTATCGACGCTTTGACAGTTATTGCCAGGTCGGATGCGCCGCGGTCGCCTTGGCTTTGAAAGATGCCGGGATGGACCGCAGCGAGCGCACGCGACCTGTCGGCATCATTGCCTCCACCCGCTACGGATGTTTTGAAACCGATTTGGCGTTTTATGCGACCGCCAAAGAAGAAGGCGTTTGCGCGAGCCCGAGCTTGTTTGCCTTCACCCTGCCCGGAATTGCGATCAGTGAAGCGGCAATTCATTTTAGGTTGACCGGGCCGACATTCACCGTCGGGGACCCCTGCGGACAAAGAGGCTATCACGCCCTGTGCATCGCCGTCGACCTGCTGGCATCCGGGACATGCCGTACGGTTTTGACCGGCTGGTTGGATGCGGGCAACAGATTGCTGAAACAAAAAGCAGCCGCTGACGATGGGGTGCGCGGCGCCGTCTTTATCGCACTGTCCACCGGGCACGAAGAAAAAGCGATCCAACACATCCGGCAAAAGGATTCTGAGCTGTTGGCGGAGTCCGGGATGAAGATCTGCACGATCATGGACCTGGTGCGCTGACGGCCCGCCCTTCAGTTGTTTCCGGAATCGATCTGTTTTCCAAACGCCTCCTTTGCCAGTGAGCGGTTCCGCGGCTGAAACGTGTTGTCTTCCATCTCTTTTCGAACCACGTGTTGAAAAAGCTTGAACATCTTGATCGCCTGGGGTTCGTCGGCGTAGAAGGTGTTCCAGGCATAGTGCAGCAACTCCTGCAGCTTTTCAGGCGGCATTTGCTTCGGGGTGAAGACGACGCTGTCGGCCGAGTATTCATTCCAGTCAAACGAAAAAATTCGGTCCTGTCGTTTGAGTTCCTCGTAGGCCGGGGTGTGGGGAAACGGGGTCAGTACCGTGAACTCCGCCAGATCCAGCTCGATATCCATAAGAAAATCGACTAGCCGCTTGATGCCGTCTTCCGTGTGATCGTCAAGCCCGAGCAGGATGGTGCCTTCGACGAGGATGCCGTGGTCATGATAGCGTTTGATGCGGTCGCGGATATAATCGGACGTGTCGAATACGGCCTGGTACACATACCAGGCGCCCGCTTGGGCCGCCAGGTCGAGCACCGCGGGTTTGTCCTCGATGGGATGGCTGACCCATTTTTTTTTCAGGGGGATCATCTCCCGGAAGAGGTTCATCTCCCACTGCGTGTCTTGCGCCAGGGAGTTGTCGACGATGAACAGGCGATTGTTGTCGATGCCGGCTATCTCGGCGATCGATTTTTCGATCGGCCGGGGCCGGAATTTTCTTCCGCCGAGATAGGCAACTGCACAGGGATAACAGTCGTACCGGCATCCCCGTGAAGCGTGCACCAGGTCGACCATTTGAATGCCCCGGTAGTTGTAGAGGCTCTTTTTCAGGATATCGCGCCGGGCCGGTCCGACGGTTTCGATCGGCGGTTGGTCGTTCAGATAGTTGTATACTTTTTTTAGTTCTCCTTTTCGAAGATCGGCGAAAACATCGGCCATTCTGCCCTCGGCCTCGCCGAGAAAAACCGCATCGGCATGGGCTGAGGTTTCCTCGGCGTGAAGCATGGTGGCGATGCCGCCGAAAATGACCTTTATTCCCTTTTTTCGGTATATGTCTGCAATTTCCCAGCCACGTTTGATCTGGATGGTCAGCATGACCGAAATGCCGACGAAATCCGCCGGATCGTCAAAATCGATCTGCTGCACATTTTCGTCGATGAAGACCACCTCGACGTCATGCGGCACGGTTGCGGCAAATACGACAGGGCCGTGAGGCGGCAGATGAAATTCCGTCTGGCGGTCGAGTTTGGGCCACTTGGGGTAGATCAAAAGAAATTTCATCGGGGGTGCCTGTATTCGATACGGTTTTTTAAGGTTTTGAAAACTGCGAAAATTTTATGGATCGATCTGAACCGCTTCCACAAGCCTCATGGCCAGTTTATAGGTTTGGTCCCCGCGGGCTGCCAGTTCAAGCGCTTCCGGAAAACCGGCCTTGTTCCCTGCGCCCGGCAGGGACCGGACGGTGCGGGTCAGGTGCTGTGCCGGGTCATAGCGCCGCAGTTCCCAGCTGCCATCGCGCTGAAGTCCGATATCAACGGTGCCGCCGTCCGGGGCTGCGTGACGGCACACGACCGAACCATTCTCCAACTCTCCGACGC
Organism: Desulfobacterales bacterium; assembly: GCA_035467535.1. Taxonomy (GTDB): domain Bacteria; phylum Desulfobacterota; class Desulfobacteria; order Desulfobacterales; family SpSt-501; genus SpSt-501. The sequence continues at coordinate 20,768 of DATITS010000078.1, read as the reverse complement.
CGACCACCGGCCCGTCCGGCTCCAAAAAAATAAGCCGAATGTCATCCATGAGACCTCCGGCAAAATGCGGTGAATCGAACGGCGGAAGCGCCCGGTGAACGATGAGGTGTTGATCATATTCGCCATCGAACACTACAAACCCCTCTAAGGTCATGATCACACTCCGGCTGGTGCGCAACCGCGAGGACGTCACCGTCAGGCCCATCATCACGAAGTTCATGCCGCCCGGCATTTCGGCCCTGATGGAATGCAGGAACTGCCATTTCCCATCCGGAAAGATGTGGCAGGATTCTTGGCCGAGCCCGGACGGGGGTGCGGCGGCTATCGGTGTGATCGGCGGCAGATGCGTGCATGCCAGCAACAGCAACAACACCGGAGCCATCAGGAGGTGTCTGGTCACGAAGCCTTCCGAAAAATGGAGTCGTCCATGGGCTGGTTGATGACGACGTTTTGGAACACGAGTCTTGTAAAAGAGTCGTCGGTTTCGTAAATGGTGACGGTGTCGATGACCCCCGCGCGATTTGAGAGCAGGAGTTCGATGCGCTGAATCATCTTGGCAAAGGCCTTCTCCTTCGGGACCAGGACGATTTTGGGGCCGGGTTCCAAGTTCGCTGCGAACATCGGGTTTTCGTCAAAGCGGCCGTCGAGCCATTGCGTGATCTGCTCCATCACAACCTGCATGGCTTGAAGATTGGTGCCCGCCTCTTTTACAAGGCCGGCACCGGCATCGGTCGCCACATAGCGTTCCGTGCGATCGTTGTTCATCAGGAGAATGTTCCGCACCGGTGCCCGGTATTCCCAGCGCAGCGAGGCGGGGGCCTGAAAGTAGAAGACGCCTGACGACACGAGCGGGCGGGCGAGAATCTTCAGGTGCTTTTCCTGGACAAACTCGGCTCTAACCGACTTGATAGAGCCGGCGGTCGATTTCAACTCCTCCCAGCTGCCCCCCCAGCCGATCGAAAGGCAGGCCGCCACCAGTACCGCAGCGATCCGGATAAGATTTCCAGTTTTAGATTCTGCCATGGGAATAATCCCACCACCTGATGTTTTTAATTTGATGACTTCGCCAGAAGTCATCAGCACATTCCGCCGTTGACGGAGATGACCTGCCCGGTGATGTAGGAGGCATCGTCCGAGCAGAGAAACCGAACGACTTTCGCGACTTCCTCCGGTCGGCCGACCCGGGCCATCGGTATCAGGGACTTGAGGTTTTGCAGGGGGAAATTCTTGATCATATCGGTATCGATCAGGCCCGGGGCGACGACATTGAGGCGCACTCCCAGGCGTGCCACTTCCGCCGCAATCGCCCGGCTGGCTCCGATCAGACCGGCCTTGGCCGCCGCATAGTTGGCCTGCCCCCGGTTGCCCATCATCGCAGAAACAGAGGCAATGGAGACGATCGCCCCTTTTTTTTCCGTCACCATTTTTTCGAGCACCGGTCGGGCGATATTGTGAAATCCGTGGAGGCTCGTATCGATAACCGAATGCCACTCCTTCCGGGACATCAACACGAAAAGTTGGTCGGCCGTGATGCCGGCATTGCTCACCAGCACATCGATCCTATTGTGACGTGCAACGATCTGGCTGACGGCGGCCTGGGTGGCATCATAATCGGCCACGTCAAACTGCATGATCTCCCCCCCGGTTCCCTGCGCTTCGACCAGTCTAAGCGTTTCCGCCGCACCGGGTTTATCCGATCGGTAATTGATGATGATGAAAAAGCCGCAGCGCGCCAGTTCGACGCACACGGCCCGGCCGATGCCTTTGCTCGCACCGGTTACGATGGCCAGTTTTTGCTCTGGTCTATCCGTCATAAATCCCCTCGCCAGCATGTCGATGAACAGGATCTGACTCTATCCGTTTTCAGGCCGTAGCATCGGAACGCAGCAGTTGGATGGCTATTTCGGCAACGATCTGTGTTCCCATTTCGACCGTACCAGCGATATCGCGGAACCCTTCAAATTCCATCTGGTTTTTCGTCCGGGCGATGAGCCCCGTGCCGAGCGGGACGGCGTTCACCGATAGGCGGGCCTGCCGGATGCCTACAATCCAGCCTTTCTTGTCGGCGGAAGGACCGTGCAATTTTTCCCGGATCCACCCGTTATGGATCCCGGCTGTTTGGGCCACCAACTCTATCAGCACGATGGCATTGACATCCCGGCCGTTGAAAAACGGCCATTTTTCCGTTACAACCGATCGGGTTGCGGCGCCGTCGTCATCCAATTCAAGGATTTCGTCGATCAGCAACATCCGACCCCTGTGGGGCAGTATGTTTTCGGGCCGCATGTCTTTCGGGTTCATTCAGGGTCTGGTATTCTCAAGGAAAAAGATTGAAAACATGTTTATTTTTCAATAAGATGATAGATTCAAGTCATTTCCGGCGCAGCAAAGAGATACAATAATTCGCCGGTAGTGTAAATTGTTATCGGCATACGCGACAGGCTTTTTCGCTTGACAGCCTCATTGCATGAAGGAAGGTGAATGGAACAGCTGATAAACGAACTTAAGGTAAGGATAGTGGAGATCCTGGATCTGGCGGGTGCATCGCCGGCAACAATGGATGCCGACGGTCCTCTGGTGGGTGGTGCGCTGGGACTCGATTCCATCGACGTGTTGGAAATGGTCATTATGATTGAAAAGGATTATGGGGTCCGGATCGATAATCGCGAACTCGGGGAGAAAGTCTTTGCGAGTCTGAAAACCCTGGCCGCATACATCCATGAAAACTCTCCACGTCTTAAAAAATGACCGGGGAGAGGGTTTTTATGGCTGGAATCGGGTCGGCAAATCGGTCATGGCCATAGGGGTTGGACGGCAATGAAAGTGCTGCTGGTTTCCGCCAATACGCACACACAGCCCTATCCGGTTTACCCGCTCGGGCTTGATTATGTGGCCGGCGCGATAACGGAACGTCATCCGGTCTGCATCGTGGATATGAATGCGCAGGAGGAAGGGAAGCCCCTGGCGAAGGCCATAGAAGAATTTGGCCCCGAGGCTATCGGTATTTCCATCCGCAACGTCGACACCACGGACGTCACCCATCCGGACGGTTTTTTCTCAAAATACAAGGACCTGGTCGCTGCCATCCGCGCGCAAACCGCCGCCCCGCTGGTCCTCGGCGGGAGCGGTTTTACCATCTTCCCGGAGCCGATGATGCGCGAGCTGGGTGCGGATTACGGAATCATCGGCGAAGGGGAACGGTTGGCGCTGCTGCTGGATGCCTTGGAGGGCTGCGAAGATGTGCCGTCCGTCCCCGGCATCGTTACCCAGCACTCCGCAGCGGTGGTACCTCCGCCGTGGTCCCGCAAGATCACGAGAAGGTTCGACCCATGTCTGCCCCATGTAGCGTTTTACCTGAAACGGGGCGGGATGCTGAATCTTCAAACCAAGCGGGGGTGCGGCTTCCATTGCATCTACTGCACCTATCCCTTCATCGAGGGACGGACCCTGCGGCTGTTCGACCCGGAAGAAGTGGGCCAAACGGCACGCCGGTTGCAGGAAGCGGGAGCCAGGTATATTTTCGTAACAGACGCCGCCTTCAATTCCAGCGGCTCCCACAGCATTGCCGTGGCCAAGGCTTTCAAGAAGGCCGGCGTGAGCATTCCCTGGGGGGCATTTTTCGCCCCGGTCGGCATGGACCGCGACTATTTCCGGATCCTGGCGGATGCCGGGTTGAGCCATGCCGAGTTCGGCAGCGAGTCGTTGTCCGACCCGGTGCTGAAGGCCTATCGCAAACCCTTCAGGGCGCAGAATGTATTCAAGGCGCATGCAGCGGCGGTGGAGGCCGGCCTGCATGTCGCGCACTATTTCCTGTTCGGAGGGCCGGGGGAAAATTCCGACACGGTGAATGAAACCCTCGAACGCGTCGAACAATTGGGTAAGTGCGCCCTGTTCCTGTTTTGCGGGATGCGGATCTATCCGAAAACCGAGCTTAACGACATGGCTCGGCATGAGGGGCAGGTTGATGGCACCCGGAACCTGCTGGAACCGGTTTTTTACCAGTCTGCCCGGATCGGGAGCGAAGAGGTTTTGGCCCGGGTGCGGCAACAGGCCAATGGACGATTGAACTGGGTGATAGGTGACGGCGGAGAGCCAGCGGCTCACATCTTATCTAGAATGCACGCGCGCGGGCACTTTGGACCGTTATGGGAGTATCTGATTCGATGAATGACGCGCCCGCATGGCATGTGTTAGGCCGGCTTGAGGCCTCCGACACGGGTGAAATGCACACTGATGTGTGCATCCCACCGGAATCGCTCTGGTTTTCCGGCCATTTCCCCGGCGAGCCGATTCTTCCGGGAATTGCCCAGCTCGGGATCGCCTACGATGCCGTGTGCCAGGCGCTGGGGGGGCAAATCAGCATTACCGGTTTCAGCCGGGTCAAATTCAAAAAAATGGTCAGGCCCCTGGATTGTCTGAAAGTTATTATTACGCCCAAGGAGGACAGGCAAGGGGTGTATGTATTTCGCATCGTCGCCGGAGACGATCTCGCCTGCAGCGGCACCATGAGGCTGGGGAAATGAAACGGTATTCTTGAGCCCTGGTGGGATCAAAATTTTGAAAACAAGGAGCACGGCATAATGACAAGCGACAACAGCATTGATAAAATTCTTCTGCGGGTTGCCGAAATCATGATTCAGGAGTTGAAACTCGAAGACGTGACGCCGGAAACATTTGATCCCGCCATCGACCTGGTTGACGAAGTGGGTATCGACAGCATGGATTTGGCGACCGTGGCACTGGTGATCCGCGATGAATACCACATCCGAATAGATGAGGATGACTATCCCAAGCTGACCAGTGTTCAGCTGATCTCGGAGTATATCGAACGGAAATTGAAAGAAAAGGCCGCCGAAGGGGCTGCTGCCTGAATCCGGGGAGCATCGTGGTGATGTCAACCAAAAATACTGGCGGTGGCGGAAGCGTGCTGCCTGAAAAAGAATGGAAATTTTCGGAAATTCTGGCTGACCACCGGATTCTGGAGCGCTGGCAGAAGGTCAAGCAATGGTTTTTCCTGCGGGAATCCACATACGACATGACCAACCGCTGCAATATTCGCTGCGACGGGTGTTATTATTACGAGGGGGATAAACAGTTTGCGCGGGAAAACAGGGATCTGGACGCCTGGCGCGCACTGATGCAGTCGGAAAAAAATAGAGGGATCACGTATGTGGTTCTGGCCGGCGCCGAACCGTCGCTGGCCCTCGATCTCTGTGAGGTCTGCCATCAGGAGATTCCGCTGGGCGCTATTGCCACCAACGGGCTGATATTTATTCCGGAGTCGATCCAATACAGGATTCACATTTCCGTGTGGGGGTCGGATGAGACCAGTCTGAACATTCGCAAGGCTAAGAACATGCTCCGGAGACAGATCGAAAACTACCGCAATGATCCCAGGGCTGTTTTCGTCTATACGTTTACACGGGAGAACATCGACCAGGCCCAGCACGTCGCAGAGATTCTGGCTGCCGACGGGTGCCGGCTGACCTTCAACATGTTCTCGGCGCCGGTTGGCTACGAGGGCGGTCTGCGCCACACGGCCGATTCGCTCGGGGAATGTCGAAAGGTCATGATCGACCTTTTGGGGAAATATCCGCGTAACGTCCTTTTTTCCCCTTACAGCGCCGTCGCCCACACGCACACCCTGGGGTTGCACGACCTTTTCAGCTGCTCCTACCCGCGCATGAACCCGTCCACAGACATCGGTCTCGGGCGTTCGTTCCGGCAGTACCGGGCGGACCTGTCCTGGGATCGCGATGCAGCCTGCTGTGTGCCGGACACCGATTGCCCGGACTGCCGGCATTATGCCGCAGGCAGCGCGGTGGTCACGGCCCGGATGTTCCGCCATGCCACGGACCCGGATAACTTCAAAGCCTGGCTCGACTATGTGGATACGTACCTTGCGGTCTGGGTCATGGGATATGAAAAAGGACCCAACCTGTCCGATCACCCGATCGCCCCTCCCGGGCATGAGATTTAAGGAGTGCCTTAATGCAGACCGTCAGTTCGTTGTTGAACCCGGAGTGGTACGAGCGTTACAGAAAGATTTCCAAGCTAAACATTCGAAGCTCCATCTACGATGTGACCAATCGGTGCAACCTGCGCTGCAAGGGTTGCTTTTTCTTCTCTTCGAACGAACACAAGGCGGCCCCCGAGGAAAATGACATCAATAAATGGGAGGCGTTTATCGACCGGGAAACCGGGCGGGGTGTGAACCTGGCTATATTGATCGGCGGAGAACCTACCCTGTGCCTCGACCGGGTCGAGGCCTTTTACAAGCGCCTGTCCACCTTTTGCGCGACCAACGGATTGATTAAAATCCCCCGGGACCGGTTTCCGGACATGATGCTGGGAATCTCCTTGTGGGGGGACGAGCATGCTGAAAAGATTCTGCGCGGCAAAGACACCTTCAGCATATCGAGCCGGAATTACGAGGGTGACCCCCATGTCTACTATCTTTACACCATTACACCGCAGCAGATCGGAAAGACGGAAAGGATCATCCGCAAAATAAGAGGCGTGGGTTTAAAGGTCCATTTGCAGCTGCTTTCCAACGATGAAGGCGTCAGCGGGTTTTCGTGGACCCCGGAACAACTCGAGGCGATTCGCGCCGAAATGGATGCGATGCTGGATGCCTATCCGGACACCCTCATATCTTCCAAATATTACCATGAAATCATTACCACCGGGAAAATGCTGGGCCGCAGCTTCGGCTGGAACGAGTGCCCCTCTGTGACTCAGCCGCTGGATCACCGCAGCCCTGCCCCCAAACGTTTGATCGAATTTATCCGGTGGGCATCGGACCTCAACACCATGCACCGCTGCTGCACTTCGGAAACCAGGGACTGTGGTACCTGCAAGGACGGCGCGGCGCATATGAGCTGGGTCATGGTGAACAAGCGTGCGCACATCCGCACGACCCGGGATTTGCAGAATTGGATTGAAGTCTACGAAATGTTTGCCAAGCTTTATCAGTTCATGCCCTGGTAAGTGTTGATGGCTTCGTAAATAGGCCAATTTCGGCGTTGCGCTTCAGCGCGTTGTCGCTGCGGCGTACAGGAAGTACGCCTCACTCCACGCGCATCGCGCACCTTGAACTTGGCCTCTTTGCAAAGCCATCGATTCGGATGACTTTTTACGAGTTCATCAGTGGTGTGCCCTTCCGGTTTGTTTTGACGTGAATTATGTCATCAAAAAAAAATGTTGTCGTAGGGTATGATGCGGTTTCCGCGCTCGGGACGGATCTGGCGACCCAGTGGGAGCGGGCGGCACGGGGAGAGAGCGGCGTCGGCCGACTGACGCGCTTCCCGATGGCGCACGACTTCCCGGTTCAAATTTCCGGAGAAGTTGCCGAAATCGATACCACTCCTTATGCCTTCTTGAACCCCCGCAGTCTGGCGCTCTGGCCTTCGCCGATTTTCAAATACGCCATGCTGGTGGTGCACCGGGCGCTCGTTAACAGCGGGATCGCGATCAGCCCGGAACTGTCGCCCAGGGTCGCCGTTACATTCAGTTCGGCGATCGGCGGCCAGGATGCCGTTCTGGCAGCCGACCGTCGCATGATCGCCGAAGGCAAGATGCCGCCGCCGTATGCCAACCCCAATTCGTGCATCAACATGGTGGGCGGCAAAATATCCATTTTAACAGGGGCGACCGGCCCCATTGCGGCGACGATAACGGCGTGTGCCACCGGCGTGACGTCCATGATCATCGGTGCCATGCTGCTGGATGCCGGCCGGGCCGATGTGGCTATTTGCGGGGCCGTTGACTTTGCCTTGGTCGAGCCGATTGTGGCCGGGTTTGCGACGATGAATGGCGCCTATCAGGTCAAACCCGGCCAGGCGGACGAACCGCCGGACAGAGCCAGCCGCCCCTTCTCCATTGATCGCCGGGGCTTTGTTATTTCTGAAGGCGCCGGCTGCGTCATCTTGGCGACCAAAGCTTTCGCCGATGCGCACGGCCTGAGATATGCCATCGAGATCGCCGGATCGAGCATGAATTCGGACGCGCATCACTATGTGGCGCCCTACCTGAGAACGGTTGCAGCCTGCATGGCGGGCAGCATTGACGATGCCGGGATCTCCCTGCAGGACATCGCCTCCGTGAATGCTCACGCCGCATCCACCAAAATAGGCGACACGGTGGAACACCAGGCCTTGAAAGCGTTGTTTGGGGATCGGATACCACCGGTCACAGCGAACAAGTCGATGATCGGGCATGCCATGGGGGCCTCCAGCGCCATCGAGTCCATCTTTGCCATGGAAGGGATGCTTCGGGGCACGGTCCTGCCGACGATTAATTATACACCGGATCCGGAATTGGTCCTCGATTGCGTCCACGAGGGGGCCCGTCGGGTTCAGCAGGAGTTCGTGTTGAAGAATTCGTTCGGCTTCGGCGGATGCAATGCCTGCGTGGTGTTGAGGAGAGTATAAAAGAAGGCGGAGGTTGGAAGGCGGAAGGCGGAAAGTGTGCGGCCATTGAGTTGCAGGTATTGAATGAATTGAACGGTGCCTGGTCAGGTTTTTACCTTCAGTCTTCAGCCTAGAAAGCTGAGTTTAAAAAATGAAAGCACCTCTAAACAGACGCGTCTTTGTCGTGGGCTACGGTGCTGCCACCCCGTTGGGCAAGACGTTTGAAACGACCTGGCAGCGGGCGGTGAACGGGGAGGCGGGTTTCAAGAGGCTGACCCGGTTCCGGATGGATTCGGGCTCTGCCGTTGTGGGGGAAATTCCGGACTGGGATCCGATGGCGCTTGACTTCATGGCCCCGCGCGAGGCCTACAACTGGAATGCCGGCTATGTGTTTCTGACCATGGCCGTCTGCAAGGAGGCCCTGCTGCGTTCGGGGCTGGAAATCAACAATGACACCGGCCCCAGGACCGCCTGCCTGATCGGATCCGCCTTGAACGGCACGGATGCGTTTCGGGTCGCCATGGACAACTATGTGAATCGCGGGCCGATGAAGGTCAGCCCCTATCTGTTGCCCAACCTCTGCGCCAATCTTCCTTCCAGCAAGGCCGGAATCCTGACCGGCTTTACCGGGCCGATATTTTCTCCGCAGGGGGCGTGTGCCTCCGGAAACCACGCCATCGGCATCGGTGCCAGGATGATTCGGGACGGTGATTGCGATTTTGCCCTTGTCGGCGGCGTGGATTACTGTCTGCTGCCTGAAATCATTCAGGGCTTCGCCAATATGCTGGCCAGCATTTATGTCGGCCCCAAGGACCGTGCCCATGATGACCCGACCCAGGCATCCCGTCCCTTCAGCGTAGACCGAAGAGGCATCGTGCTTTCCGAGGGGGCGGGGGTGTTGGTCCTGGCCGCCGAAGAGAAGCTGTCGGATTTGGGCCTGACGCCGAAAGCCGAAGTGATGGGAATCGGTTGGACCTCCGATGCCCATCACTTTACCTTGCCCAATGCCAAAACGATTATCCGGGCCATCCAGGAAGCCATCCACGACGCCGGCCTGGCGCCGGCCGACATCGCTTATGTCAACGCGCATGGCACATCGACCCAGAAGGGCGACAAGATTGAAATCGAGTGTCTGCGGGATGTGTTCGGCAAAAGCCTGCAAAAAATACCGGTATCTTCGAACAAGTCCCAGATCGGACATACCCTGGGGGCTTCGGCTGCGATCGAGGCCGCGCTGGGGATCGAGGCGATGCAGCAGGGGCTGATCCTGCCGACGGTGAACCATATTGCCGACCCTGAACTGGCAGATGTGGACGTGGTTCCCCATTTCGCCCGCAAACATCGGTACGAGTTTTTCTTGTCCAATGCGTTCGGTTTCGGCGGCACCAACTGTTGCATCGTTTTCAGAGGAGTATGATATGAGACCGAAACCGTTTGTCCCCGTCGCGCTTGACAGCGACAAGCCGTATGTGCGGGATGAAACCGAGGGACTCGTATGGCATTGTTGCAGGCTCAGGACCCTCTATGCGGATACCGACCGTTCCCAGGTGGTGTACCACGCCAATTTTCTGCGCTATTTCGAATTCGGGCGGGCCTCTCTGATGCGCGAAACCGCTTACTCGTACAAGGAAATCGAGGAAAGCGGCTACATCTATCCGATCATCCAAATCGAGGTTAATTATTTCAGCCCGGTCTACTACGATGACGCCGTGTGTATCTACACCCGGCCCTCGCTTCTGGAAAGAGTGCGGCTGCGTTTCGATTATGTGGTGACGCATGAGCGGACGCAAGAGATCGCCTGCAAGGGATTTACGCGGCATTGTGCGGTCAATGCCAAGAAAACCCCAGTGGAAGTGGATGAAAAAACGGCTTACCTATGGAAGATTTTCCCAGAATAATCGAATCCGCGCGCTTACCGCTCGATATTCCGGTCCGACCCTGCCTGAATGATCATTGCGTTGACGGTCACGCCGTGCTGCCCGCTGTGGAAGCCATGGAAATCCTGGCGCAGGCGGCCAAGCGGTTTCGCCCGGGGACCGATGTGACCGCCATGGCCGGGTTGCAATTCGACAAATTCTTGTATATTGCACATGGCGCCGATCGACTGTCGGCCTCCTGCGACATTTCGGTTCATGAGAACGGCGATGTCAAAGCCGTGCTGACGACGCGAACCCAATCGAAAAAAGCCGCTCTGGCACGGGTCAAGGCGCATGCCGCTTTGATATTCCCCCAACAAGCGCCGCTGATACCGAAGCTTGCCTTGGATTTGGCCGCATCCCCGGAGGGGGTCTGTTTTTCCGTTCCGACTGAGAAAATCTATCCGGACCTCATTCCTTTCGGACCGCTTTACCGAAACGTGGCGATGGTCCACGTCGCCGGTCAAGGTGCCATGGCCGAAATCAGGACTCCGGTTGATGAGACGGGCGTGGAAGGATCGCAGCTACTCGGGTCCCCGTTTGCCCTCGATGCGGCCTTTCACGCCGCCTGTATCTGGGGGCAGCGTTTTGCCGGCACCGTTGCTTTTCCGGTTGCCATGGACCGGCGCAGGGTTTACGCCCGGACCCGCGCGGGCGAGACCTATTTTGCGCACGGGATGCATGTCCGGACCGATTCGGGCCAGTTGATTTTCGATCTGCGAATTTATGATCGCGACGGATGCCTTTACGAGGCCTCATCCGGCGTTCGCATGAAAGATGTCAGTGGCGGGAAGAGGCTCCCCCCACAGTGGATTAGCACCGCGGAGGCGGATCAGACAACGGGCCGGCTGGCTGCCGGCTGTGATGCCTTGACCGTGATCGAGTTGGCAACCGTGGCACCTTTTGCCGACAAGACGCTTTCGGCGGATGAGCGAAAGCGTCTTGAGACCATGAGCGACCGGCGCCGGAAGAGTTTCCTTGCGGCGCGTCTGGCGTGCAAGCGGCTTTCCAGGATCCTCTCGGGCCATGACACCCAAACCGACCCCCGGGCCATCACCACCGTTTGCGCCGACCGACCGCACCCCTGCTGTCCCCTGACCGACGGGCGCTCTGTTTATGCATGTTCGGTCTCGCATGACGACCGGTTCGCCGTGGCGGCGGCCTCCAGCGGACGGGTGGGGGTTGACGTGGAAAATGCCTCCGAGCGGGTGTTGAAATTCCAATCCTTGTTCATGAGTGGGCCGGAGCAGGCCCTGGCGCGCGAGTCGCGGCTGGGTGGAATCGAAACCGCCGTTAGGATATGGTCGATTAAAGAGGCCGTGACCAAGGCCCTCGACATCAACCTGACCGATACGTGGCATCGCGTCCAGATTCGAAGCGTTGGTTCGGCCGAGAGCACGTTCCAAATTGACGACCACGATCCGTGTACGGCGTTGCATGCTACGGTGGGTCGGCATGTGTTTACTCTGGTTTGCCGGTTGTGAAAACACTTCCAGGATCACAGCCTGGCAGTATTTAACAAAGCACCCAGCGCAGTTCCCGTGGGGGACATCATGGTGAACATGTGGTTGATTCTGGCGTTTCTGTTCATCCTAAGCCAGCTCCCGACGGGGTGTGCAACCTCGTTGCCGAAGGATCATGTCGAGGGCGGCAAAACCTACCAAAACGCAGTGGATATCCGTATCAACGGATTTCGCCGCACCTATCTACTGCATGTCCCGTCCGGCTATCACGCGGAAACCCCGCTGCCCTTGGTCGTCGTCATCCACGGGGCTTTCGACACGGCTGAGGGCATGGAAAAAATATCCCGTTTCAGTCAATTGGCGGACCGGGAAGGGTTTATGGTCCTGTATCCCAATGGGATGGGTATCCTGGGCTTCCTGCAGCATTGGAACGCCGGACACTGCTGTGGAAAAGCGGCCGGCGACAACTTGGACGATGTGGGATTCGTTGCGGCAACCATTGAGGACGTGTGCGGCCGCTTCAAGGTGGATCGCGACCGTATCTACATGGCGGGGTTTTCCAACGGCGGCATGCTGACGTATCGCTTTGCAGCGGAGCGAGGAGATCTATTAGCGGCCGCAGCTCCCATGGCCGCATCCATCGGCGGCAAGCCTTCGGAAGACCTCCCTGAATGGCGCATTCCCGAACCCGTGCGGCCGATTCCCATCATCGTGTTTCATGGCCTGGCGGACGATGACGTTTCTTATGAGGGGGGAGTCAGCCGCCACCGGGGAGGAACCCGCTCGTACTGGTCTGTCGAGGAATCGGTTCAATTTTGGGTCATCCACAATGGGTGCAGCCCCCAGGTCGCAAGCAAGGAGTTGAATGCCGGAAGTGTTCTGCTGACGTCGTGGGTGGATTGTAAAGACAACGCCGACGTCGCCCTCTATCTGATCAGGGATTGGGGCCATGTGTGGCCGGGCAGCTATTTTACGGCAGTCTTGGCAGAAGGGGATCCGTTAAAAAATTTTGACGCCGCCGAAATCATCTGGGATTTTTTCAAATCGCATCGGCGGAAACCGGAAGTTTTAAGATCAAACTGATACCGGGAGAAAAGAGGGGATGGGTCTTGCCCTTATCGACATTTTTGTCACCCACCAGCGGGCCTTTCCGTAAAAACCAAAATTGGAATCGCTCAACTCAGGTGTCACGTATATTTTCGCATTAATTTTTCCATAACGACCCGTGTCGCCCACCGCAGGAATACCCCTGAATATTTAGCTCCGGCCAGATACATCCCCGCCAGAAAAACCAGATGCGAAAGGCCGTAGGTCAGCGGCCCACCGATAATCGCCACCAGGGGCTCCTGGAGATAGATGGCCAGGGCCGCTAGCGCACCGACGGCCGGCCATCCGATGATGTAGCTGAAGCCAATTAGAAATACGCCCCCCAGGATCCGGGCGGACGGCTTTTGCTTAAAAGCGGTCAGGTCTGCTTTTTCCGCGATGGCGCTGCGCACGAACGGGGTGGCGGCAACTTTTTTAATGATACGTGACTTCATGCGGGTCGTACGCTCCTGCCTGCCCGCGGATGCGACACAAGGCCATGATCACTTCTGTGCGCTATTTTTTCCCGGGTACCACCGTGTAGAGGTATTCGGCAACGATCTGGCCCATATCGGCCGGCAGCGATCTGTCGCTGCTGCCAAAAGCATAGGCGGCTCCCCAGGCGTTGTTGCTGGTGGAAAGCGTTTCGGTTCGGAGCGTCTTGCCCGAAGCGGCATCCACCAGTTCCAGTTCCACGTTCATGAAGGAATTGCCGGCCAGGGCGCCACCCCAGAATCGTGCCCCAAAGCTCGCTAACCGCATGTCCGGGATTTTCACTCCCACGCGCAGGGATTTTCCCGAAGGCGTGGCCCCCGTAGCGCGTTCCACACGGGCAAAAGCGTTCTTGCCTTTCAGATTGGAGACCACGCTTTTTTCGAATTCGTTCAACGCTTCGCTGTAGTCTTTCTTGATGAGATCCGTTGTTTTGAGCTCCTCAAAAAGCACATTGTTGAAACTGGCGTTCAACGGTTTGGCCTGGCGCACGGACTCCAAGGTTGCGGATTTTACTTCGGCGGCGGGTTTCGCGGTTTCGTCCTTGGCCGCCGTGGTCTTCTGCCCACCGGCACACGCACAAAAGGAAAATATGGCCGCCAGCATTGAAAAACATAACATCCTTTTCCGATACAGATGCATTCCTCGCTCCTTTCGCTTATCCGTAAGAAGTTAAGGTCAAGTCGTTGCCGCCGCCGCTGTGGGCACAAAGCCCGCCCATGACAAAATACCATGAAACCCAAAAAAAGAAAAATACTGCGCTTGAGCCAGAATATCCCGGACGGTTGCTTGCGGCTGGCTTATCGGGTGTGACGTGGGCTGCCGGCGTGGGTGAAAGAGGGGCTTCCGGCATGGGGAGGTGGGATTCTTTTCGAATCGACAGATCGGTTCAGCTCCCGGCAAAGGATCGGGTCCAACTAAAACCCGGGTGGAAGCGGCGAGTTGAAAGGCGGCTCTTAAACTGGTATGAGACGGTTGCTCCGGTCTGGGATGCGCGACGCGCCATCATTCCCTTCGGGGTTATTTTTATTTGAAAAGCGTCTGTTCTTCGTGGGATAAAATGCAAACCCCATCGCAGCCCAGCCCTTGGTCATTTTTCGACCGGATCTATTGCATCTCGGTCGATGAGCGCGAAGACCGGCGGCAAGAGGCCCGGAAACAGTTCGGCAGCGTCGGCCTGGCGGACAGGGTCGAGTTTGTCATCGTAAAAAAACACCCGGCCGACAATGAGCAGGGAATCCATGAATCCCACATGCAATGTATGCGAAAGGGGATTCGCGCCGGTGCGCAAACCATCACCATATTTGAAGATGATATCGTTTTTGACAGATTCAGCGTTAAGGTCCTGGCAGACGGCGTGCGTTTTTTATCAACCACTTCGGCATGGAAGATCTTCTTCTTCGGATGCCTGTGCTCCGGCAGCCGGAGAACCGAAAACAACTCCGTTTTGAAAGTGCGTTACCGCAGCCTGACCCATGCCTATGTCGTGCGGCGCAGTTTCGCCGAGACCTTGCTCGGCATGCCATGGCGCAACATTCCCTATGATGGGCTGCTGTGCAATCTGGCCGGGGATTATTACGCGGCCTACCCCTCGTTTGCGTTCCAGAGCAATGCCCGGACGGACAACCTGCGCACCCGGAAGATCGACCGTTTTCGGAGGCTGTGCGGAGGACTTTTACGAATTCAGAAATTCAACGAATGGTATCATCGAAACCGATTGGCGGTTATCGGGATCCACATTTTCCTAATCTTGCTTCTGCTGCTGCTCGCCTGGCGGTTTTGAGCGACCATGAAGATATTACCCGTGAATTGGCGCTTCCTGTTGCTGACGGTCCTGATCACCTCCGGCCTGTTCGGCGTGGGCGTGTACCGACTGGATATCGACACGGATATCATCGGCGCTCTTCCCCAAACCGACCCCGTCATCGCCGACGCCGCCTACCTTCTTCTGAATCACCCCATGCAAAACCAGGTGGTCGTCGATGTCTCACTCAAGAAGGCCGATTTGGACGTGCTGGTCGCGTGCGGCAAGCTGGTCGAAACCCGGTTGAAGGAAAGCGGACTATTCAAAAGTGTCGGTATGGAAGATGCTCAGGAGCTTATGCCCGACCTGCTGGGCTATGTGTCCGCGAACCTGCCGGCGCTTTTTACCGCAGAGGAGTTGCGCGATCAAATTCAACCGCTGCTGGCGCCAGAAGAAATAAAGGGGCGGTTGGAACACGTCCACGCAAGTTTGCTGGGACTGGAAAGCATCGGCCAGGCAGCGTTGATTGCAAAAGACCCCCTTAATTTCAGGGGTCTTGTCCTTTCAAGATTGTCGCATCTGGCCCCAACCACCGGCGCCCGCATTTTCCGGGGAAACCTTTTGTCGGCCGACAGCCGGCACCTGCTGGTCATTGCCAGTCCGGTGTCGTCCAGCACGGCGACCGAATTTGCCGGTTTGATCATGGAGCGGATGAACCGCATTGCAGCCGAGGTCAACCAAACCTACGGTCAGGCAGGCCAGCGGGTCACTCTGACCACGGCCGGGGCCTTCCGGGCCGCCCTGGACAATCAGCAGATCATCAAGAAAGACATCGGTTTTGCGGTGGCCTTGTCCACCATCGGAATCGCGGTGCTGCTCTTTTTTTCATTCTGCCGGCCGGCGATCGGCCTTTTTTCCTTGTTGCCGGCGATGGCCGGAACCATGCTCGCCTATTTCATCTTTTCACTTTTTCACAAATCCATATCGATTCTGGTTCTCGGTTTCGGGGGTGCGATCATATCCTTCAGTGTCGATCAGGGCATGGCCTATCTCCTCTTCCTCGACCGACCCCACAACACGTCCGGAAAAGCGGTTTCCGATGAGGTGTGGGATATGAGCCTGCTGGCGGTGCTGACAACCGTTGCCGCATTCGGAACACTGTGTTTCAGCAGGTTTCCGGTGTTTGTCCAGTTGGGACAGTTCACGATGCTGGGCCTGGGGTTGTGCTTTCTCATCGTGCACGTGGTTTTCCCCAGGATTTTCCCGGTATTGCCGCCGGGAGGCGAGCGGTCGCTGCATCTGCAAAAAGTAGCGGATGCACTCGCCGGCATAGGCCGGAAGGGGTTGTGGGGTGCGGTCATCTTCGCTGGCGTCATGTTTTTTTTCGCAAAGCCGGTTTTCAATGTGAGCTTGCAAGCCATGAACACCGTCGGTTCCGAAACCATGGCGGCTGAAAAGCTGCTCACCGAGGTGTGGGGCGGCATTTTCGACAAAGTGTACCTGCTGGCGGAGGGGCCATCAATCGAGGAGCTCCAGCACCAGGCCGATCTCCTTTTAGAGAAAATCAACCCGGATCTGCACTCGGGCGTTTTAGCGTCGGGCTTTGTGTCCTCCATGATTGCCCCGGGAGCGGAACTGCGGCAGAAAAATTTCAATGCCTGGAGAGGGTTTTGGAGCCCTGAACGAATCGAGACCCTGAAACGCACGATCGGTCATCTGAGCGCTTCGATGGGATTTGCGGATGATGCCTTCGCCGCCTTTTACGCCATTCTGAGCGCCACATCCGCCCCCGCCGGGAATGCTGAAATACTTGCCCGGTTCCCCGGTATTTTAGGAATTTCCAAAAATGCAGACGGGTCCAAATGGATCCAGGTCTCCAGCTTGACCACCGGGCCGGGCTATGACGCCAAGCGATTTTACGAAGCGTACAGATCCTCGGCCAAATTGTTCGATCCCCTGTTTTTTTCCAAAACCATCGGAGAGCTTCTGTTCAGCACCGCGGTCAAGTTTTTTCTGATCAATGTCGTCAGCGGTGTCGTCCTCGTTGCCGTCTTTCTTTTGAATGGGCCTCTCACGCTGGCCTGCATGCTGCCGTTGATCTTTGCAATGATCGCGACCCTCGGCACGCTGAATATCATGGGCCGTCCGCTGGACATTCCGGGGCTGATGCTGTCGATCATTGTTTTCGGCATCGGGATCGACTATTCCATTTTCTTTGTGCAATCCTATCAGCGCTACGGCAAGATAGAGCATCCTGCTTTTGGCCAGATACGGATGGCCGTCTTCCTCTCCGCTGCTACCACCCTGCTCGGATTCGGGGCCATGTGGGGGGCCGACCACTCATTGCTCCAAAGCACCGGCATCACCGCGTTTCTGGGCATCGGATACTCGATGATCGGGACCTTCTTCATTCTGCCCCCGGTGCTGGGGCAAATTCAAAAGCAGCGGCAGAAACGCGCCAACAGCGGCGGCACGCTTCAGGAGCGGGTGTTGAACCGCTACCGTTACATGGAAGCCTATCCAAGGCTCTTTGCACGGTTCAAGATGCGCCTGGATCCGATGTTCCCCGAAATGGAGCAGATGTTTCGATCCGTCGACGGCATAAAGTCGATTCTGGACGTCGGCACCGGCTACGGCGTGCCCGCCTGCTGGCTTCTCGAGCGGTTCTCGGAGGCGCGCCTGCAAGGGGTTGAACCCGCCCCGGAACGTGTTCGCGTCGCCGCCATGGCGGTGGGCGACAGGGGTCTTATTGTCCAGGGACAGGCTCCGGCGGTTCCCGATATCGGCGATCCGGTCGATTTGTCTACGATGATCGATATGGCTCATTTCCTGACAGATGCGGATTTCGCTGAAACGCTCGGTCGGTTGCGGGAACGAACACGCGATGACGGAAGGTTGATCATCCGGGCCTCGCTGCTGCCGAAGCGGCGCCGGCCCTGGTCGTTCTGGTTCCAGAACCTGATCCTGCGGTTGACCCGGGTTTCTGCTTACTACCGGCCCGTCCACCAATTGCAGAGCATGGTCGTGCGGTCGGGGTTTCAGGTGGAACAGACACTTGCGTCCGGCTGCGATGAAGAGCTCGTCTGGATAGTCGCCGGGAAAGCGTGATGCCTGGAGATGGCTTCGTAAAAAGGCCAATCTCGGCGTTGTGCTTCATCTTTACAAAGCCATCGAAACGGGTGGCCTTAGGAGTCCATTAAAACAGGGTGTGTGCTATCAGAAACGTTGGTGCAAAATACCTGCCGCAGTCGCAGGCGGGGCGCATCGGGTGCGTCGCATTGCTGGCGGCGGCCCTTCTGGCATGGGTGGATCTGCGATGGGCGGTGATCCCGCTCGGCGTGTTCATGGGGTTGTGCCTGGCGGCCCCGTTCATCCCGACGTGCAGTTTTTTCCTGCCGGTGATCAGCCGCGGGAGCTGCGGCCGAAAGGCCGTCGCCCTTACTTTCGATGACGGCCCGGATCCGCTGACCACACCGGAACTGCTGCGGCTGCTGAAAAAACATCGGGTGCACGCGACGTTCTTCGTGACCGGCCACAGGGTCGTCCGGCACCCTCAGCTGGCCAAGGAAATCATTGCCCAAGGACATGACCTGGCCAATCACTCTTTTCATCACGACATGCTGGGCGCCTTTCGCAGCGCCACAACGATGCAGCGCGAAATAGAGGCCACCCAAAGGGCCCTGAAGGACCTCGGCATCATCCCCCTGGCTTACCGGCCTCCCATGGGCATCACCTCTCCGCGCCTGCGTTGGGTCATGCAAAATCAAGACATGTTCGTCGTCAACTTCAGCTGCCGGGCCTGGGATGGCGGGAATCGACGGATCAGAAACATGTCGGGCAGAATCCTGAAACGTGTGCGCGCAAATGACATTTTGCTTTTGCACGAAAACTTGGCCGAGCCTTCTCTGTTTTCTCACTGGGCCGGCGAAGTGGACCTTGTTCTTCAGGGAATCCCGAAGAAAGGTCTGGAGATCCTTCCGCTCGCGGATTTGATAGGGCGGCCGGTGATGATCGCCGCAGGGGGACGCTGTGAATCCAAACAGTGAACATCATGCCATCGCCGAACCTGACATGAGGGCGGCTCATCCAACCAGCTCGAATGGTCATTAGTCAAAGATGAAAGTCGTCATTTTTTGCATTTTTTCGCTTCCTCTGTTAGCCCTTTCCAGGCGGGCCCTGTTCAGCCTGAAAAACCACGGCTTGTATCGATTGGTTGTGTTTGAGTGTATATTGTGGCTTGCGATTCAAAATTACCGGTATCTGATAGTGGAAGAATTCGACCTTCAGCAATTGATCGCCTCGGCGCTTATGATCGCTTCCCTGGTGTTTGTCCTTTCAGCTGTATTTATCATGCGGAAAAAGGGAGAGGTGAGCAAGCAGCGACAGGATCCAGCCCTGTTCGATTTTGAGAAAACGACAGTATTGATCGAGACCGGGATTTTCAGGCATGTCCGGCACCCCATGTACAGCTCGCTTTTATTTCTGACGTGGGGAATTTTATTTAGACATATCGATGCCACTTTGCTTGTAGTTGCCTTGATTGCAACGTGTTCAGGTGTTTTTGCCGCATGGACCGAAGAAAAAGAAAACATGGCGTATTTCGGTGAAAGATACTTGCGTTACAAGCTGAAAACCAAAATGTTTATTCCTCGCGTTATTTGAAAAATATCCCAAAACCAGATTGATCTGACGCCTCCGCCAACCTGAACCGAATCTGCGCTTTCATAACTCTGCGCACTTGATTTGGGAATCTCAAATCCCTTTGGGCACAAGATTCGTATTCATTGCAGACACGAAGCCTATATAGGCAATGAAGATCATTAAATCGAAGCCGACAGGATAACTTTGTTGTTGACAACCAATAGTGCCATGCCCATGCTTTCGCTTAAACGATCGGCTTGCAGCGATCGCACCATGCCGAAACCGAAGCATTTTATAAGCGATTTCGCATGGTTTAATTCGGGCAACCTTGGAGCGGAAAACACCCCCGTATCTATACAGGTTACCGAAAGAGGTGGGAACGATGCCTGAAAAGAAAATGACCCGATTTCAAAGCCCCTGTGCCAAATACGTCTATGACCCCGAAGCGGGCGACTTCGAGCGTAACATTTCATCGAGCCGGAAGTGGATATCCACTGCCCGGAAAAGGCCAAGACCGAAGCGTTGCTCAAAGCGGCCATCCAGGAAAAGCTCAACGAATTGCCAGGGGGACAACTGGTGATGCTCAAGCTCACCCTGCCGGAGCAAGACGATCTATACGCCGATTGCGTCAAGCATCCCAGGGTCGTGCGGGTGGTTGCGCTGTCGGGCGGTTATACGCGGGGAGAGGCCAACGACCGCCTGCGCAGAAATCACGGCATCGTGGCGAGTTTTTCGCGGGCGCTGGTCGAGGGACTGTCGGCTCAGCAAACCGATGCCGAGTTTCACGGCCTGCTGGATGCTTCCATTCAGGGTATCTTTCAGGCGTCCAACACCTGACAGGGTGTTTAAAAACTGCGCCTGAGGCCGTGATCCGGTGTTGTGCGGCTTTTGCAAATGCTCACATGCAATCGGCTGGAAGCTGGAGGCTCGAAGCTGGAAGCCTGGCGGATTGGATCTGAATTTGTTTTGTGCCTCGAGCCTCAAGCCTCTTGCCTCGAGCGAATATCCGCTTGGC
>DATITS010000077.1:0-3944 GCA_035467535.1 Desulfobacterales bacterium | reverse complement strand
TTTTTGCGATACTGCTCGCTGCCGTGGCGGTTGTCGCCCATGCTGACCGCTAAGCAGCCAGCCGCCCGCAAGCGTCCCGCCGAACGGCTGTCCGGCAGAACCTATAAGGACTACCGCCGGGCCTTCGACCGGATCATATCGACGGCGGCCGAAGGGCGGATGACCCTGGAAGTCCTCAAGGACATTTCCAGCGACTTGCTGCTGTTTTTCCGCTGCAGCGCGGCCGAGATCGTGGTTCAGGAAAAACAGAAAAACCTGCACGCCAAGGCTCTGAGCGGCCGGCCGCCATCCTGCACGGGTTGGCGGGAAAAAGGCCTCCACACGTCAGCCTATATCGACGCCATCGAGTCCGTTTCCCGCGAACTGATCGAACGCTTGAAATCCAGGCTGGCGCGCACCCGAAAAAAAGACAGCGCGCGGCAACTGGTATTCATGTTTCCGCATGCCGGACCGCCCGGAAAGAAAGGCCCGGGCGAGCGCCCCGTCGGGCACGTGTTTGTCCTCCTCCTTGCCGGCAGGTCCCCTGCAGGCGTCCTGGCCTTGTCCTTCCCGTCCGCCCGACGCGCTGACGCTTCATCGCGCGATCTTCTCCTCCGGCTGGGCACGATCATCGGCCTATCCCTGGATCACAACCGGTCGCGCTTCGAGCTGAGGGAGCGGGTCAAGGAGCTGACATGCATGTACAACATCGCCAACATCGCCGTCATGTCCGATCAGCCCCTGGAGGAGTTTTTCCGGCAGGTTGTCCAGCTGCTGCCGGCAGCTTACCTGTACCCCGAGATCACCGCGGCGCGCATCGTTCTGGATGAAAAGACTTACGAAACGGCGGGCTTCGCGACCGACGGGCCGCGCCAGGCGGCCAACATCGTGGTGGACGACTTCAAGCGCGGGACAATTGAGGTCGCCTGTCGCGAAGCGCGGCCGGAACTGGACGAAGGGCCTTTCCTCATCGAAGAACGCCGGCTGCTCGACTCCGTCGCCCGCGAGATCTCCATCATCATCGAACGCAAAAGGGCGCAGACGGAACAAAACCAACTGCATGCGCAGCTGCGGCACGCCGAACGGCTGGCGACCATCGGCAAGCTGGCCGCCGGTGTCGCCCATGAATTGAACGAGCCGCTCACGGGGATCCTCGGGTTTGCCGAACTGCTCAAAGAGCTCCCCGGCATGCCACCCCAGGGTGCCAGCGACATCGGCCGCATCGAATCGGCAGCACTGCATGCCCGCGAGATCGTGCGCAAGCTGCTTCTGTTTGCCAAACAGATCCCGCCGAAACAAAAACCGGTGGATGTCAACACCGTGGTTCGCGATGTCCTGCCTTTTTTTGAGAACCGCTGCGCCCGCAAAGGTGTCGAAGTCCGCTGCGATCTGGGCCCGGACCTGCCGGTTATCTTCGCTGACGAGTCTCAGATCCGTCAGATTGTCATGAACCTGGTGGTCAACGCGATCCAGGCCATGGGTGATGGCGGCCAATTGCATGTGAGCACCCGGGTCGTCGACGGACACGTGGCCCTAACCGTCCGCGACACCGGGGTGGGCATACCCGAAGAAATGCGGAGCAAGATCTACCTCCCATTCTTCACCACCAAGGATGCGGAAAAAGGCACGGGGCTCGGGCTGTCCGTGGTGCTGGGAATCGTTAAATCCCACCAGGGCCGAATCGAAGTCACCAGCGCAGCGGAAAAAGGGTCGGAATTCACGGTATACCTTCCGGCGTTCCGGGACCCGCACCCGCCGGTTATTTGAAATCCGTTGCATGACCGGGACGACCATCGGACGGCAAGGTTCCGTCCAGGACCCGGCTGCCAGAGGACATAGGATGCCAAACGATTCTCCGACCTGCATTCTGGCCGTCGACGATTCGCCGGACACCCTCGAGCTGCTCCAGCGGCATCTCAAACCCGCCGGCCATATCGTCATGGCCGCCGCCGGCGCCGAAGAGGCCGCCCGCCTGCTCAAGGAGACTCCGTTCAATCTGGTCATCACGGACATGAAAATGCCCAAGATCAGCGGGCTGGACCTCATTCGCCACATCCGGGACAACTTCAAGGACATCGGCATCCTCATGATCACCGGCTACCCGTCCATCGGCAGCGCGGTGGAGGCTGTCCGCCTGGGGGCGGACGACTACCTCGCCAAACCGTTCACGAAAAGCGAGCTCCTCGATGCGGTGCAAGCCGTTTTAATCAAGCAGCGTCAGCGTAGCCTCGGCAACTCGGAGCTCGTAGCTGCGCCTGCTGCCCCTTCCGGAATCATCGGCGCCTCCGAACGCATCCGCGGGATCTTCGAGGCCATCGAAAAATCGGCGGCGGTCAGGGCGAATGTCCTGATCAGCGGTGAGAGCGGAACGGGAAAGGAGCTGGTGGCCCGGGCGATCCATTATAAAAGCGGCCGGGTCTCACACCCGTTCGTTCCGGTCAACTGCGGGGGCATCCCGGAAAGTCTATTGGAAAGCGAGCTCTTCGGCCACGTCAAAGGGTCTTTCACCGGGGCCACGGAATCCCGGGCCGGGTTCTTTCAAACCGCCCACCGCGGATCGATTTTCCTGGACGAGGTCAGCGAAACCAGCCTGACGATGCAGGTGAAGCTGCTGCGGGTGCTCCAGGAGAAGGAAATCTGCATGGTCGGTTCGGCCAAGCCGCAAAAAGTCGATGTGCGCATCATTGCCGGCACCAACAAGAATCTCCAGGACCTCATCAAGAACGGCCGGTTCCGGGAGGATCTTTACTATCGCCTGCACGTCATCCATATCGAACTGCCCCCCCTGCGCGAACGCGGCGACGACGTCCTGCTGCTGATCCGGCATTTCAGCGCCAAGTACGCGGAGGAAATGGGCAAACCGAGACCGGAGTACACGGATCGCACCCTGAAGATTCTGCACGACTACCCCTGGCCGGGGAATGTCCGGGAGCTGGAAAACCTGGTACAGCGGCTTATGGCCATGACGGAGGGGGATATCATCGACGCCCCGGACCTTCCCGACGGCATGCGCTCCGGGTGCTTTGCCGAAGAGCGCGGACTGGACAGGACCCTGGCGCAGGTGGAAGCCGAGTACGTGCGGCACGTGCTGGAAAAGGTGAAAGGCAACAAGAGCCGGGCCGCAAAAATCTTGGGCGTCGACCGCAAGACCCTGCGCGAAAAGCTCAAGCGCATCGGGTTAAACGACTGATACTTGCAGGTAATGCGCAAATCAAAACCCTGATAATAGAAAGGCAAGCCCGTGCCACAACCCAACCCGGAATATATCAGTGAGTTAGTCGAGATCGTAAACGCCAGCCCCTTTCCAGAGCACATGGCCATGAGGCTGCGTTCGATAGAATTGGACAAGGCGGTCATAGAACTGAAAACGGCAAGCTACCATTTGCAGGCATATGGAATCATTCACGGCGGCGTGTTGGCGACCCTGATCGATACGGCATCATTTTGGTCTGTTTATTTGAGAATTCCCGCGGACGCGGGGTTGGTGAATGTCGATCTGAAACTCAACTATCTCAGGCCGGTCGAAAACGGATTGTTGACCGCCGAGGGCCGTGCGATTCGATGCGGCAACACGATATGCTATGCCGAATCCAGCGTATTGAATGCAGACCGTGACATCGTTGCCCACGGCACTTCTACATTGATGGTAATGCCCGGCAAGGGCCTGAAAATGAAATCGCACAAGTTTCTATAAAGGGAAGGCGCATCCGAACACGCTCACCAGCATCAGAAGAATGATCGATGGCTTCATGACCCCTTCCTCCCAGCCTGTTTGAGGCCGGCTTAAAAGCTGGATTGCTCACCCGGGTCGCCGACGGTCGCCTGCTGCCCGGGATCTCCAATCGTGGCCTGCTCGCCGGGGTCCCCGATGGTAGCTTCTTCGCTCTTATCCGTATTTTAAGCCGCTTTGCGGCTTAAAATCGGTAGACAACGTTCAGGTTGACCGCATGGACAAAGTTGGTGTC
>DATITS010000076.1:0-21446 GCA_035467535.1 Desulfobacterales bacterium | reverse complement strand
TACGCGATGACGTCGGCGACCACACCGGCACCCACTGTCCGGCCGCCTTCCCGAATCGCAAACCGCAGCTCCTTCTCCATCGCTATCGGAGTGATCAGCTCCGCCGAGATCGCCACGTTGTCCCCCGGCATCACCATCTCCACCCCCTCCGGCAGCGTCACCACCCCCGTCACATCCGTCGTCCGAAAATAAAACTGCGGCCGATACCCATTGAAAAACGGCGTGTGACGACCGCCCTCTTCCTTGCTCAATATGTACACCTCCGCCTTGAACTTCGTGTGCGGATTGATCGAGCCCGGCTTGGCGACCACCTGACCGCGCTCCACCTCGTCCCGCTTCGTCCCGCGCAAGAGCACCCCGACGTTGTCTCCCGCTCGCCCCTCGTCCAGCAGCTTGCGGAACATCTCAACCCCCGTGCACACCGTCTTCAGCGTCGGCCGGATCCCCACGATCTCCACATCCTCCCCGACCTTCACCACACCGCGCTCCACGCGACCCGTCACCACCGTCCCGCGGCCCGATATGCTGAACACGTCCTCGAGCGGCAGCAAAAACGGCTTGTCGATCTCGCGCTTCGGCTCCGGTATGTACGCATCCACCGCCGTCATCAACTCAAATATGCACTTGGCCTCCGCACTCTTCGGATCGTCGCTCTCCAGCGCCTTCAACGCGCTGCCCCGAATGATCGGAATCTCGTCGCCCGGAAACTCGTACTTCGACAACAGCTCCCGCAGCTCCATCTCCACCAGCTCGATCAGCTCCGGGTCGTCCACCATGTCGCACTTGTTCAAAAACACCACAATGTGCGGCACCCCCACCTGGCGCGCCAGCAAAATGTGCTCCCGCGTCTGCGGCATCGGCCCGTCGTCGGCGCCCACCACCAATATCGCCCCGTCCATCTGCGCCGCCCCCGTGATCATGTTCTTGATGTAGTCCGCATGCCCCGGGCAGTCCACGTGCGCGTAGTGACGCTTGTCCGACTCGTACTCCACGTGCGCGGTTGCAATCGTAATGCCCCGCGCCTTCTCCTCCGGCGCCTTGTCGATCTGATCAAACGACACGTAGCTCGCCATCCCTTTAAAACTCAGCTGCTTCGTGATCGCCGCCGTCAAGGTCGTCTTCCCATGATCGATGTGACCGATCGTCCCTACGTTCACGTGCGGCTTCGTCCGCTCAAACTTCTGCTTGGCCATACTGTCATCCTCCGTAGTGTAATAAAAACAGGGACTATCCTACAGTTTCACCCCCACCGCGAACGACGGCTGAGAATCAAGGTGGAGCCCACGACCGGAATCGAACCGGTGGACCTCTTCCTTACCAAGGAAGCGCTCTACCGACTGAGCTACGTGGGCGCAAGCAACCGCAACGGCCATCCTTTACCGGGAACCCCGGGCCGCTTCAAGACTGTGGAGCGGGCGACGAGATTTGAACTCGCGACATCCAGCTTGGAAGGCTGGAGCTCTACCAGCTGAGCTACACCCGCCCGGAAATGGTACAACGCACATCATCCCAACCCGAATGACAAGCCACACACGCGCAATCCCGAGAAGACACAACAACTCATGCAGGAAGTCCTGTAGTGACTATCGATCTCGAACGGCGCCGCCGAAATCTCCTACACAAGACCCATATCAGGTTGGTGGTGGGGGGAGGATTCGAACCTCCGTAGGCATCAGCCGACAGATTTACAGTCTGTTCCCTTTGGCCGCTCGGGAACCCCACCGGGGCAATGATCATCACGCGGCCGGTTCATCCGAAACGCTGAAAGAGCGGACCCGCAAAACCACGCTCCCAAATTCCGTGACCTGGAGCCAGCGGAGGGACTCGAACCCCCGACCCACTGATTACAAATCAGTAGCTCTACCAGCTGAGCTACGCTGGCATTGCCAAAAAGGCCTCAAGGCATGTTGCGACAAAAGACAAAAAAAGCCCCCTGGCTTTTAAAAACAGCCTTAATAGAAGGTTTGATCCTGCGTGTCAAGTTAAATTTAGGGGCATTATAGGTTGCATTCTAAAAAAATCAACTCTTTTTTTACAGATCGGACCTTACATAGTGGGTGGAGCAGCACCGCTCTCCGCCGTCGGCCGGGCCGATCGATCCTTGACAAACTCACCCGTCTCTGTTTTATGGACGAGGCAATCGGCCGTCGCACTCACGACTCCTTTTTTGAACCGCGCAAGCGAGCGCATTCCCTGCAGCTTGCTGCAGGGATCTTCAATCTGTGTCGGCTTTCGTGCTTCAAATTTCGAATTTGGCTCCGGCTTGTCCGGGTTGGGATATACATGCATGACACTTCGATGGATTCGTTTATGGGCCGTATCCGGCGCAATGCTTCTGTTGCTCGGATGCTCCCACTTCTCCGCCGGCCTGCCATCATCGACGCCGGCCCAAACGGGTGAGGCTGCCTCGACCGCCGGCGACAGCGCTGCCGAAACGGGTGCAGTTCCGTCCGACCGGAAAGAGGACCGTCTTGCGCCGCGGAATGGGCTTGCGGGAAAATCGCCGGGCCAGACGACCGCGGCTTCCAACTCCGCCTCCATATCGCCGGCCGGCACGGACGAGGAGTGCATCCTCGAAGAGGAAGATGAGGAGTTCCAGGCCGGCAAGCTAAACGGCAGGCAGCCGGCCATCAACCGGGCCCTCTTCCTCTGCCGCCTTTCGCAATCGTATTGGCAG
The DNA here is from genome assembly GCA_035467535.1 of Desulfobacterales bacterium. Classification (GTDB taxonomy): domain Bacteria; phylum Desulfobacterota; class Desulfobacteria; order Desulfobacterales; family SpSt-501; genus SpSt-501. Next base: position 18,769 of record DATITS010000076.1, on the reverse strand, counting down.
CACGGCGATCTGGACAAGGCGGTCGACACCCTGGACCAGGCCTACGCGCTCATCCTGGATGTGGACCCCGGCACCGACCCCCGGCTGCTTCAGGAGAAAGAGGACCTGCGCCACACCATTTCAAAACGCATCCTGGAGATCTATTCCTCCCGGCACGTGGTGGTCAACGGCAAGCGCAATGCCATTCCCCTCACCATCAACAAACACGTTCAGGATGAAATCGATTCCTTCACCACCGGCCGCGAACGGGACTTTTTTCTCGACGCCTACCGGCGCTCCGGAAAATACCGGCTCAAAATCGAGACGTCACTGAAGGAGGCCGGTCTGCCGGCCGAGCTCGCGTGGCTGCCGCTGATCGAGAGCGGCTACAAGGTGACCGCCCTCTCACCCGCCCGGGCACTGGGGCTTTGGCAGTTCATCCCTTCCACCGGCTACCGCTACAACCTCAACCGCGACAAGTACATCGACGAGCGCCTGGACCCGGACAAGGCCACCCGCGGCGCCATCGAATACATGAAGGAGCTGCACGAGATGTTCGGGGACTGGGCCACGGTACTGGCCGGCTACAACTGCGGCGAGAACCGTGTCCTGCGCACCATCCAAAGCCAGAACATCAACTATCTCGACAATTTTTGGGATCTCTACGAGCGCCTGCCGCGGGAGACCGCACGCTATGTGCCCCGCTTCCTGGCGACCCTGCACATCGTCAACTCGCCCGAGAAGTACGGCCTGAATGCCGTGCAGGTCGAGCCGCCCCTGCTGTTCGAAACCGTCAACGTCCCGAAGCAGGCCCAATTGAAAAGCATCGCCCAGGCCACCGGGATCGACGACGTCGTCCTGCGCGAGCTCAATGCCGAGCTGCGGCAGGGCATCCTGCCCGAGAACGGCTACGAGTTGCGCGTCCCCCCCGGGACGGCCGACCTGGTGCTGGCAAAGATCGATGATATCCCCGCATACCGTCCCGGAAAAGTGACAATGGTCCAGCACAAGGTGCGCAAGGGCGATACCCTGGACAAGCTGGCCAAGAAATACCGGTCCGACGTGAAAAACATCATGCTGGCGAACAACATGCGGCGGCCGGAACCGCTCACCGTCGGCAAAACGGTGCGGGTGCCCCTGGTCGAGGTCCCATCCGTCGAATACCCCACTGCGAACCCGGCCGCCAAGGCCCCGGCTCACAAGCAGGAGACGATCGAGCACGTGGTCCGGCCGGGCGACTCGCTCTGGAACATTGCCAAACGGTACGGCACGACCACGCGGGAAATCGAGCGGATCAACCGGGTCACCTCCTCCAACATCACGCTCGGCCAGGTGTTGAAAATCGTCCCGGGGGAACCGCCCCCGCAGGCCAAGGTTGAACCGCCGAAGCCGCGGCACGGCAAGACCTATGCGGTCCGCAAAGGCGACACCCTGCAGTCCATCGCCAAGCGTCACAACACCACGGTGGAGCGGCTGCTGGCCCTCAACAATATAAAACCCCACTCCAAGCTTCAGCCGGGGCAGAAGCTTCTCGTCGAATAAACCATTTCCGCCGCTTGCGACGGGAATGGTTTATGCCATGGAATCCAGCAGGCCCTTAACCTCGTGATCGTCCAAATACCGCCAGGCGCCCTCCGGAAGGCTCCCGAGCCGGATTCCGGCGAAACGGATGCGCGCCAACGTGACGACCTCGTTTCCGACCCGGCCGACCATGCGCCGGATCTGCCGGTTGCGGCCCTCCTTGAGCACGATGCGGAAGCGTTTCTCGGAGACCCGGGTGACCTCGGCCGGGCGGGTGCGGGTGTTCAGAATCGGCAGGCCCTTCGCCATGCGCTGCAGCGCCCCGTCCGAGATCGGCCGCTCCACGGTGACATCGTATTCCTTCTCATGGTCGAAGGAGGGGTGCGACAGGCGGTGGTGGAGCCGGCCGTCGTTGGTGAGCAGCAGCAGCCCGGTGGAATCCTTGTCGAGCCTTCCCACCGGAAACACCCGCACGGGGACGTCGATCAACTCGAGCACGATCCGTTTGCCCGGGTGGTGGCAACTGGTCACATAGCCCCTGGGCTTGTGCAGGGCGATGTAAACCATCCCCCGCTCCGGCACGACCGGAACACCGTCCACCGCGACCCGATCCTGCTCCGGGTCGACCTTGGCGCCGAGTTCGTTGACCACCCGATCGTTCACCAGCACGCGCCCGGCGCGGATAAGCTTTTCCCCACTGCGACGGGAGCACACGCCGGCGGCCGATAGAAATTTTTGAAGACGAACCAACGTCACTGAAAAAATCCTAAATCCGAATATCGAAATCCGAAACAAACTGCCGGGTATAGTACCTGTTTCGAATTTCGGATTTCGTGCTTCGGAATTGTTTCAACTGCGGTAGTCGGCGTTGATCTTGACGTAATCGATGGAAAAATCGCAGGTGAAGACCGACGCCCGGCCCGGGCCCAGGTGCAGATCCAGCGCGATGCTGAACTCGTCGCTCTTTAGAACCCGCGTGGCCTCGGCCTCCACCGCTTTGCCGCACCCCATTCCGCGGGACACCATCTGGGCGGAACCGATGAACACATCCACCGTGTCCGGGTTGAGCGGCACCCCCGCCCGCCCCGCGGCCGCAAGAATCCGTCCCCAGTTGGCATCTTCGCCGAAAAGAGCGGTCTTGACCAGGGGCGAGTGCGCGATCGTCTCGGCGATGCGCAGGGCGTCCGGGTCGCTGAGCGCGCCGCGCACGCTGATCTCCACCAGCTTGTTCGACCCCTCGGCATCCTTCACCACCCACTTGGCCAGGGCGAGCATGACCTCGTCCAGAACGGTCTGGAAGGCGGCCCGGTCGTCGTCCGAGTCCGCCGCGGCCCCCGCCAAACCGTTGGCCAGCAGCAGGATGGTGTCGTTGGTGCTGGTGTCGCCGTCGACCGTGATGCGGTTGAAGGAACGGTCGGCCGCCGCCACGAGCATCCCTTGCAGGTCGGCCGGCGTTGCCGCGATGTCCGTCATGAGAAAGCAGAGCATGGTGGCCACATCCGGCCGGATCATCCCGGCTCCCTTCACGACCCCCGTCAGGGTGAAGGTGCGGCCGCCCAGCCGCCCCTGCCGCGAGACGACTTTCGGCACCCGGTCGGTGGTCATGATGGCTTCGGCAAAATCCATCACTCCTTCGGTCCTCAGGCCGCGCAGGAGCCCCGGCAGCGCCGACTCGATGCGCTCCACGGGCAGCGGCTCACCGATGACACCCGTGGAGGCGACGAGCACCTGTGCGTCCGGAACATCCAGCGCGGCAGCCGCCGCCCGGCCCATGCGGACCGCGTTGCGGTAGCCCTCCACACCGGTGCAGCAGTTGGCGTTGCCGCTGTTCACGAGCACGGCCCGGCAGACCCCGCCCGCGACCCGCTCGCGGTCGAGCCGCACCGGTGCCGCCTGGATCTGGTTGCGGGTGAAGAGGCCGGCCACACTCGCCGGCACATCGGACACGATCAGGCCGAGGTCGCTGCGTCCGTTCTTCTTGATGCCGGCGGCAACCCCGGCGGTCTTGAACCCTGGACATGGAATGATCTGCATCGGGCCGTCTCCCTTTTGGATGCGCTGTCGTCCGAAAACGCGCTCGAGCCCATGTGCCGAGCGCGAGGGTGATTTGACAGAATCCGCAAGGGTTGTCAATCGGCACGCCTCCACCCCCCGGCGTCGGCACTGCGACAGCCTTTCCCCCTGGCCTTTGTGCCTTTCGCTTTGACCTGGGGGCTTACCCCGGACATTTGACAGCCGCCCCGGCTTTCAGTAAGGTCGCCCTGCCACGAACAACCTTGACCCGGAACAGGTCTGCCATGAAGACCACTCGGAACCCGGAATGGAATTGCCGCCGCTGCGGCAGACGCTTGGAACTTCGCCGCGCCTGAACCTCCGTCGATCTGCGCTGCAGGGCGTGCGGCGCACAATTCTCTCTGGCGGAATACCGAGGCCAGATGGATGAGCACCTCGATGAGGAACTGGCAGACACCCGCTGCGACCGCCTGTGATGACGACCGTTTTCGAAAACCTTTTCCCCATCTTCGCCCTCACCGCCGCCGGGAAACGGGTGCGGTCATGAAGAATTTCAAGCTCATCATCGAATATGACGGCACGAACTACCACGGCTGGCAGCGGCAGGCCGCAGAGCCCACCGTGCAGGCTGAAATCGAGCAGGCCCTGTCCGCCATGACCCGCTCCGACATCACCCTCATCGGCGCGGGCCGCACCGATGCCGGCGTGCACGCCCTGGGTCAGGCCGCCCACTTCCGCTGCGAGACGCGCCTGGACCCCGAGGCCATCCTCAAAGGCCTCAACAGCCTCCTGCCGCCCGACATCGTGATCTGCGACTGCCGCCGGGTTGCCGAGGACTTTCACGCCCGCTTCGACGCGCAGAGCAAGATCTACCGTTACCGGATCCTGAACCGCGCCGCACGGGCCGCCGTCGGCCGCAGCTACAGCTGGTGCATCCACCGGCCGCTCGATGTCCGCGCGATGCAGCAGGCGGCGCATCTCATCGTCGGCCGCCACGATTTCAAGGCGTTTGAAAGCGCCGGAAGCCCCCGGGCACACACCGTCAGACACGTGCTGGCGGCAGAGTGGATCGAGGCGCAGGAGCAGGGCCTGCTCACCTTTCAGATCGAGGCCGACGGGTTTCTGCGCTGCATGGTGCGCAACATCGTGGGAACACTGGTGGCAACGGGTCTGGGAAAGATCCCGCCCGCAGACGTCGCAACGATCCTGGCCTCCCGGGACCGCCGCCGGGCCGGCGCCACCGCCCCGCCCCAGGGCCTGTTCATGGTCGCAGTCAACTACTGATGGCTTTGTAAAAAGTCCGATTTCGGCGTTGCGCTTCAGCGCGTTGTCGCTGCGGCGGACAGGAAGTACGCCTCACGCCACGCTCCTCGCGCGCCTTGAACGTGGCCTCTTTACAAGGCCATCGATTCGAATCACTTTTTACGAGTCTATCAAATGCGGTTCTGAATCCGATGCCTTTAAAGTTGAAGCCCGGCGAAACCAGTGATATATAAAACCGCCTGAAGCCGGAAATCGGCTGATCAACCACCTGTATGGATGAGGGAGAAACTGCCATGACAATGATCGACACCCTGACACCCCCGGAACGCAAAGCCGCCCAGAATGAACTGGGGCGGCGTTACCGTGAATATCAATCGCGCAGGATTTCCCTGGACATGACCCGCGGCAAGCCTTGCCCGGAACAGCTCGACCTGTCCCTGGGCATGCTGGAGAGCGCCGTCGGCCGGCTCTACCGGGCGCAGGACGGCACGGACTGCCGCAACTACGGCGGGCTCGACGGGATCCCCGAGGCCAAGGCGCTGTTCGCCGACTACATGGAGGTGGCGCCCGAGGAGTTGATCATCGGCGGCAACTCCAGCCTCACCCTGATGCACGACGCGATGGCCTGGGCGGTTCTCTTTGGAGCGGCGGCGGGATCGACCCCCTGGGGCCGTCAGGGCAACGTGAAATTCCTCTGCCCCAGCCCGGGCTACGACCGGCATTTCGCCATCTGCCAGCACCTGGGAATCGAGATGATCCCGGTCACGATGAAGGGTGACGGGCCGGACATGGAGGCCGTGGAGCAATTCGCCGCCGGCGACGCGGCCGTCAAGGGCATCTGGTGCGTCCCCAAATACAGCAACCCCACGGGTGCGGTGTATTCGGACGACGTGGTCGGACGGCTGGCCGCCATGCCGGCCAAGGCCGCGGACTTCCGGATCTTCTGGGACAATGCCTACACGGTCCACCACCTGGGCGGGGCGCCGGCGCGGCTGGCGAACATCCTGACGGCCTGCCGAAAAAGCGGCCAGCCCGAACGGGTGCTCCTCTTCGGCTCCACCTCAAAGATTTCATTTGCCGGCAGCGGCCTGGCGTTCATGGCCGGCAGCCCGGCCAACATGGCCTGGGCCAAGACCCATCTGGGCTTCCAGACCATCGGGCCGGACAAGCTGAGCCAGCTGCGGCATGTCGCGTTCTTCAAAGACATGGCCGGGGTCCTCACGCACATGCAGAAGCACGCCGCGATCCTGAAGCCCAAGTTCGATGCGGTTCTGGAGGGGCTGGAGCGCGAGCTGGGCGGCAAGGGTGCCGCCGAATGGACGCGGCCCACCGGCGGTTACTTCATAAATATCGACACGGCACCGGGGTGTGCCCGCCGAGTGGTCCAGATGGCGACGGAAGCCGGGGTCCGGCTCACCCCCGCCGGCGCCACCTATCCTTCTCAAAAGGACCCGCTGGACCGCAACATCCGGATCGCCCCGTCGTTCCCGTCGGTCGCCGACATCCGCACGGCCATCGAGGTGCTGGGGATCTGCATCCAACTGACGCGCATGGAGCAACTGGAGGGGAAATAAAAACCCCGCCCTGAAGCAGAGCGGAGTTTTTGACCGGGACCGTATTATTTTCCGGCGGCGCGCTTCGAGGCTTTCAGCGGGTTGACCTTCTGTTTGGTCTCCGTCGGGACGTTGGCCGACACGTGGGTGGCCAGGTTGCAGATGCCGTTGCGCCACTTGATGGGCGGTTCCGGGCAGGCGTTGCAATACCAACCGGATGAGTGCTGGCCCTGACGGCCGCAGCCGGTGCATTGCTCGATGACTTGGTGACACAGCCCACCCTTGTACCCACATCCTTTGGCGGTCATTAAGGCACAGTCGACTCCTGGTTTGATGCTGGTGCAGCGCATTGGAATCATCCCCTTTCAATATCGGTAGCAGAATAGAAAGCCGGCCAAGCCGGGCTTCCGGATTAATAAGCATTTTTGAACCTGGAAAAATACCTCAGCACATTTTGCTTGTCAATATGAAAGTGTTTCGGGTATGCTTATCAGGTTAGCACGGGTGGGCTTGTAAAAATTCGATTCACCGACGACGTCGTAAAAAGTTTCAACCTGACCATCTCAAAGACAACCCTGAAAATGGCCAAACCGACGGAAACGCTCAACACGAACATCACCACACTGGGGGATGCCCGGATACCGTCGCCTGTGCACAAGCGCGTTCACGGCGCCAACGGTTTCGCCTTCGTATCCGAGGAGGACCGGGTTCTGATCGACGTCACCGTCAACCAGGCCTGTAAGACGCTGGCGGACGGCACCCGGCCGCCGTCCTATGAACTGGCCGGGCCGCGCGAGCGCATCTACTTCGACCCCAGCAAACTCAAGTGCGCCCTGGTCACCTGCGGGGGGCTCTGCCCGGGGCTGAACGACATCATCCGCTCGATCGTGCTCGAGCTGCACTACGGCTACGGGGTGCGCAACATTTCCGGCGTGCGCTACGGCCTGCGCGGGTTCATCCCCCGCTACGGTTATGACATGCTGGACCTCACCCCGAGCGAGGTGGTCAACATCCACGACCGCGGCGGGGTCGTGATCGGATCGAGCCGCGGCCCCCAGGATGTCGAGGAGATCGTGGACAGCCTGGAGCGCATGAACATCGGCATTCTCTTCATGATCGGCGGCGGCGGCACCCTGCAGGCGGCCACCCGCATTGCCGACACCGTTCTGCAGCGGGGGCTGCGAATCAGCATCGTCGGGGTGCCGAAGACGATCGACAACGATATTTACATGGTGTCGCGCTCCTTCGGCTTCGACACCGCCGTCGAGGTGTCGACCCGCGCGATCGTCAGCGCCAGCAACGAGGCCGAAGGCTACCCCAACGGCATCGGCCTCATCAAGCTCATGGGCCGGCATTCCGGGTTCATCGCGGCCACCGCCACCCTGGCTCAGCAGGATGTCAATTTTGTGCTGATTCCGGAAGTGGATTTCGACCTCGAGGGCCCCCAAGGCCTGCTGCACACCCTGGAGATGCGCCTGGCCGACCGGGGCCATGCCGTCATCGTGGTGGCCGAAGGGGCCGGCCAGAAATTTTTCGAAGGTCAGGCCAAAGAGCTGGACTTGTCCGGTAACGTCAAGCTGAAAGACATCGGGCTGTTCCTCAAGGAAAAAATTATCGCCCACTTCAGGGAACGCGGCATCCAGATTTCGATCAAATACATCGACCCCAGCTACATGATCCGCAGCCTGCCGGCCAACGCCAACGACCGCGTCTTCTGCAACTTCCTTGGCCGCAATGCCGTGCACGCCGGCATGGCGGGAAAAACAGACCTGCTGATCGGCAACTGCAACAACCACTTTGTGCACGTGCCCATGAAACTGCTGGCCGGCAAGCGCAAGCACGTGGACCCGAAGGAAATGCTGTGGCGAAGCGCGCTCGAAGCCACCGGGCAGCCCTCGCTCAAAAACGAATAAAAAAAACGACCGCGGGGCTCAAGCCCCGCAATTGTTTTTTTATTCAAGCTCGATGAACTTCTTGCCGCGCACTTGCAGGATGTGCAGGGTCTTTTCCACGTCGCCGGTCTTATCGAAGCGGCTGAAGCCCGTAACACCCGGAAACCCGTCGGATGCCTTCAGAAAGGCCGCAATGTCGCCGCGGAAACGGACCCCCGGCCGACGCATCGTCTCAAGCAGCATCATTGCCGTGTCATACGCCATGGCCTCCATGAACCCCGGTTTTTCCTGGTAGGCCTCTTCGAAACCGGTGACGAACCGCACGACCGCCGGCTCGGTGCTGCCGCCGAAAAACGCATCGGGCATAATCGCACCCTGCACGTAGGGGTCGGCGTATTTCATCAGGGCCTCCGAGTGCCAGAGATTGGTTCCGAGAAGCTGAATGTCTTTGACATCGTGGAAGGCCAGCTGGGGCACGAGCATCCCGGCCTTTTTGGGCTCATCCGGTATAAAAATGGCCTGAAAATCGAACACCAGCTCCGTGTCCTTGTCGTCCGTCTTGCGCCGCCGCGAATCGCCCGGTCTTGCCGGCGCCCGGTCCGGCCGGTGCTCCTTCGGCACCTCCTGGGCAAACCGGAGCAGTCGCTTGACAATGGCGGCAAAATCCACGGCCTCGGGGCTGTAGGCCAGGGCGGTCAAAATCTCCCCGCCCCTGGCTTGGAACTCGTCGCGGAAAAGCCCCATGAAGGTCCGGCCGTACGTCTCGTCCGGGTAGAGAATGACGGCCCGGGTGATGGAAAGCTTTCCGGTGGCATAGGCGGCAAGCGAGCGCATCTGCGCCCGGGGGGTGATAAAATTTCGGAAGACATAGTCCCCGATGCCGACCACGTTGTCTTTCTGGACGATGGCGATCATCGGCAGCCCCAGCCGCTGCGCCTCGGGAGCGGCCGCCTCGGCATGCACGATCGGCCCGATGACGGCCGAGACCTTCTCGCGGTCCAGTTCAAGCAGCGCCCGGACGGTCTTCTCCGGGTCGGAGGCGGTATCCTGCACGATCAGACGCACGGCCGGCCCCGTGCCCTGGGAATTGTACTGACTCAGGGCGAGCTCCAGCCCGCGCAAGGCGCGCTGGCCGATGGCCTGGTAGGAGCCGGTCAGCGGCAGCAACGCTCCTAACGTGAGGCGCTCGCGCGGGCCGGCCTTCTCGATTTCGGCCACCGCCTGCGCCGCACGCTCCGCCCTCTCGTGGGAGGGATAGCGACGCAGGAACGCCTTGAGCAGGGTGAGCGCCTCGCTGTGGCGCCCCTCGCGGGCCAGGAGCATGCCCGCCTGATACAGAAGATAGTCCATGGGCAGGCCTTCGTCCTCGCGGCCGGCCAGATCTTTGGCATCCTCGGGGCTCAGGCGCAGGATCGACGTTTTGAGCTTGGCCGCGATGACCTCCTGCTCCGACGCGGTCGCCATTTGCATGGCGCGGGTGTAGGCATCGACCGCGTTCGGTGGGGAATCCAGCGCCATGTAAGCATCGCCGATCACCGCCAGGGTCCGGAAGCGCTGGGCCGGCAAGCTCATCATCCGCAGGCCGTCCGGGCCGCGGCTGATCACCTCGCTGTATTCCTTGTCCCGATAAAGGGAATAAAGGATCTCCACCATGGCCTCGGGTCGGAATGAACTCGACGGGTACTCCGAGATCAGCTGCGCATAGGCCAGGCGGCCGCGGGCGGGGCTTCCCAGCAGGCCGTGAATGCTCCCGATTTTCATGAGCGCGGCCGGGGCCAGGGGCTCTTCCGGGTAGCGTACCAGATAGTCGTTATAAAGTGTCAGCGCCTCGGCATAGGACTTGGCCGCATACTGCTTTTCGGCCCTCTGGAACAGCTCGTCGGCGGCGGCCCGTTGTTTGGGAAATACGGCGATCCCCGGTCGGGGCCGGGGGGTGCAGGCCGCTCCGACGCAGGCCACCAATAAACCGATGAGAAGCAAGCGTGTGGTATCAATCTTCATGCGGACCTCACGGCACCCGGAAGGAGGTGCATGCACTGCCGTTCCGGAAATTTAGTCAGAAGCGATCGCAGAAGTGCATCTGGCAGCCGCTGGCGGCGTAGACCGCCCCTGAAAATTGCTCACCACCGGCCGCGGTGGCTGCGCTTTTTTATTCGGTGTGCGCCCTGCCCTCAGCTGTAATCTGCCATTTTTGAGATGGCTTCTAAATGCCGCATCAGTGTACACTAGATTTTTAGCTTGTCAAAAATAATTTCGGGGCGTGGACCACCAGAGGCCCCTAAAGCTTTTCCCGAAAAGACCGATAGTATATTGTGTGTAATGACACCTTAACGCTTTCGAGGAGAACGGCCATGAAAGGTCTCACCGGCGCCATCCTGATTGCGGCCATGGTCTTTGCCGGGCCGGCGTTCGCGCAATTCTACAAGTATCTGGACAAGCAGGGGGTCGTGCGGTTCACCGACGACATCAATCAGGTCCCCCAGGATCAACGGTCCGCAATTCGAAGCTACTCCGAGTCGCAGGCGGGCGGAACGTCCGCCGCGGAAGCGCCCGCGGCTGCCAAAGAGGAAAAACCGGCCGCCCCTGAGCCGCCGGCGGCGTCGGTCGAGGCCATTGGCGAGGGCAAAGATCCGATCGAGGGCACCCGCGCGCAGCTGGATGCTCTGAAAAAGGAAGTCGAAGCCGAATACCAGCTGCTGGTGAAAGAGAAAGACCGCCTCGCCAAGGAGAAGGGGACGAAAATGACCCGCGAAGAGACCAACGCTTACAACAAGGGGGTGGAGGCCTTCAACCAGCGGGCGGAAAGTTTCGAAAAAAAGAATGCTGACTATCGCAAGTTGGCCGAGAGCTACAACACCCTCGTGAATGAGGCGAACGCCAAGGCCGCGGCCCCACCAAAAAAGTAACTTGCAGTATCCGTCAAATATCATTATGATACGCATCTGAAATCCCAGGCGCAGGTGATAATCGCCCGCACCGCACGGGGATGTTGTGATCATGACGATTGCTGCAGAATACAGCCTGGTACCCTACGAACCTATCGGTAATCTGCCGGCCTCCCGCCGCGCGGGGCTCCCTGCTTATGCAACGGGTGCGCGGAACCCGGCATCCAGGCGTCAAGAAGACCAGCCCGCTCCCGTTCTGAGCGGCAACCCCCGCCGATCAGCGACCACCTATTCCTTCCACCGCACCCTCGCGGATTCCCGCACGGCCGCCACGGGATTGCGGGTAGACATATTCGTGTAGCCGGGCAAGGTTCCTCCCGGAGGACCGGGACGTTTTGCCATGCCGGACAATTTCAAAGGAGACCCCCCATGCCCGCATCCAAATCCCGCATTCCCAACGGCTTCAAGAAAGCCCTCGCTGTCGGCCGGCCGCCGAACGTCGTCAAGCTCTTTCCGAACTCCAACGCCCTGCTGGTCAGCGGCAAATACATCGACCGCGCCATGCTCGCGCGGGGCCAGGCCATTGCCATCGCCGCCAACGGCCGCAATGCGTTCGTCATCCGCGGCGCGTTGAAGGCCGCCCAGCGGGCCAACGCCGCCATCATCATCGAGATTGCCAAATCCGAGGGCGGCAACGGGGCCTACTGCGCGGTCAACTTCTGGAACATGGCCCGCATCGTGGACGCCTGCTGCAACGAGATGGGCATTACGGTGCCGGTGGCCATCCACGCCGATCACTACGGCATCAAGGGCGAAAGGGACATCGCGGCCGCCCGGACCGAGATTCCCTCCATGTTCGACGCGGGCATCACGTCGATCGCCATCGACGCCTCCCACCTCCCGGACGAGCAGAATCTGCTGGCCGGCATCGCGCTCGCCCCTCTCGTGCCCAAGTGGGCCGGCCTCGAGACCGAAGTCGGCGAGATCAAGGGCAAGCAGGGCCTGTCCACTCCGGAAGAGGCCCTTTTCCTGATCCAGGGTCTGAACGCCCACGGCATCTACCCGGACTGGATCGCGTTGAACAACGGCACCACCCACGGCATCGAGGCCAGCGACTCCGGCATCCAGGTGGAGCTCACCCGGCGCATCCACGAGGCGATCGCCCCATACCGCGTCTCGGGCGCCCAGCACGGCACCTCCGGCAACAGCTCCGAACGGCTGCGGGAGATCGTCGCCCGGACCCGCACCACCAAGGCCAACGTCGCTACCGCCCTGCAGATGATCTCCTGGGGTCTCGAGGTGAACGATTACGGCAACGCCATCCTCGATGCCGGCGGCAGCTTCATCAAAGTCAAGGACCAGGGCATCAGCGAGGAGCTGTGGGCGGAAATGGTGGCCTATGCCCAGGCCCGCGGCCTGAAGGCCGGCGATTACAAGAAGCTCAACCTGCCCTTCGAGAACAAGCTTCTGGGCCTGCCCCGGCCGGTCCGGGCGCGCATGGCGAAACGGGTGGAGGAGTTCGTCTACGCCATGATCGTGAATGTGTTCAACGCCCGGGGCACGGCGCCGCTCGCCATCGAGGCGATTCTGAAGGCGGGATCCTACTCCCCGGGCCCGAAGGCCAAACGGGTCGAAAAGCCCGCGGACTGGACGCCCGAGAAAATCAAGGAGCGCGCGGCGGCTCTCCATGCGGACAAAGGCCCCCAGGGAAACTTCGAAGACTGAAAACGGCGGCCGAGAACCCCGCGCCGCATGAGCGAGTTCCAACCCGCACACTCCCCGCAGCCCCCTTGCGGGGAGTTCCATTTGATATGCAGGCGCATCTTCCAACTGTCGATATGCGTCCATCTCCCTCCCGAACCCATGCTCTCAGGACCCCGTACCCTCTCCAGCCGATCGCCACAAATCTAATTTATTTCAAAATGTTACAAGCCAGTGCGGCACCCACATACATTTTTCCCTAAAGTCCTTCGCGGAAGCTGCCGATAGGAACGTCAGGGAGAAATCGAAATGCAGGTCACCAGCTACCAGATGCGCAACGTCATCGACTGCTTCTGCAAGAAACTGAGTCAAGCCCGGAAGCAGGAAAAACCCGAGGGTCCGTTGACCCCGAAGATGACGGGCGAGATGGCTCTGACGCTCGAGGGCAGCCGGAAGGCCACCATTGACAAGATCTCCGAACAGGTCCTGCATAAGATCAATGAAGCCGGAAGGCTCACCCGACCTCCCGCGCAGCCATCAGAGGCCCTGTTCGAGGGCAATGGCGCTGCCGACGACGCGGGCGAGCACGCAGAGACCAGTTTCACGTTCAACGTGATTGATGCCATCGATCAGAAACGCACCGCCACGCTGGCCGTGGGGAACGCAACCGCCCTCATCAAGCGGCTGGACCAGCTGGCACGGGCACAAGAATCGACCAAGACGGAGTCGTGGGTTTAAAGGATGAAGCACCCGGCGTTCGCCTCAGGCGGATGCAGTAGCGGCGAACGCAACGGGTGAGCGCTGTCCGGCACCTGTCCGCAGGTACCGGGCGGCTTGAGACAGCGCCTGTCGGTTGCCAGAAGGTCGACCCAGGCAAAAGGAGGAAGCCATGTTTGGTGCCATTGGAGAATCCGCTGTTCACCAGATACCTCGAGAGATCGGTTTTGGCAGCGGAACGGAACAGGACGCCGTGGTCCAGAAAGCCGAGCAGGTCATCCACGCGCGGCCGGTGGAGAATTCAGGCGATTCCGGGAAGCCGAAGGCGGACAGCCAGGGCGAGAATACCTTGACGAGCCGCAACCGGCTGGAAGACGGCAAGATCGTTATCGAAAAATACGACAAGACCGGCAAACTGGTCAAGCTCAACCCGCCGGGATTTCTGCCGCCCGGCGAGGCCTGACGCGGCCGGCTACCAGGTTTTTCGGACGCGGATGCCGCAGCCGTGAAGGTAGGCTTTGATTTCAGAAATCGTGAAGTTGCCGTAGTGCACCATCGAGGCGATGAGGGCGGCGTCCGCCCTCCCCTCGGTGAGCACGTCGCGGAGGTGTTCCGGCTTGCCGGCGCCGCCCGAGGCGATCACCGGGATCGTCACGTGCCCCGAGACCAGAGCTGTGAGATTTAGCTCGTAGCCTTCCCGGGTCCCGTCCGCATCAATCGAGTTGAGGCAGATCTCACCCGCCCCGAGCTCCTGCGCACGCTGCGCCCACGCGAGGGCGTCGATCCCCATGGCGGTCCGGCCGCCGTCGATCACCACTTCGTAGCCCGAGGGAATTTCCGGCCGTACACCCACGTGTTTCACATCCATCCCCAGGACGATGCACTGGCACCCGAAGGCCTCGGCCCCCCGGGCGATGATCTCGGGCTCGCGCACGGCCGCGGAATTGACACTGATCTTCTCGGCCCCGGCCAGCAGCACGGCCCGCATGTCTTCCACGCTGCGGATCCCGCCGCCCACCGAAAACGGGATGAAGATGGTCTCGGCCACCCGGCGTACGACGTCGATCATAATGTTGCGCCGTTCGTGGGAGGCGGTGATGTCGTAGAAGACGATCTCGTCGGCCCCCTGCTCGTAGTAAAACCGGGCCATGTCGACCGGGTCGCCGATGTCGACATTTTCCTGGAAGCGGATGCCTTTGGTGGTTTTTCCGTCACGAACGTCCAGGCAGGGAATAATGCGTTTGCTCAGCATGGCGGGTTCCTAAGCGGCGGGGTTCCAGGCGCAGAAGTTCGCGAGCATGCGCAGGCCCGGCCGCCCGCTCTTCTCCAGGTGAAACTGGGTGGCCGCCAGGTTGCGCCACCCGAGCACCGAAGCAAAGCGGATGCCGTAATCCGTGGTGGCCATGACGCGGGCGGAATCGTCGGGCACGGGGTAATAGCTGTGCACGAAGTAGAACTCGTCCTGCGGGTCGATTCCCGCCGTCAGCGGGTGGGAGGCGCAAACCCGGATGCGGTTCCAACCCATGTGGGGGATCTTGAGCGGCCGGTCGTCAGCGTCACGCAGCCGCGCCGGAAAGGCGGTGACCCGGCCGGCGACGATGCCGAGGCAGCGCGTGTCGTTTTCCTCGCTGCGCCCCATGATGACCTGAGTGCCGAGGCAGATGCCGAGCATCGGCTTGCCGGCGGCGAACTGCTCCACGAGCACGGCGTCGAGGCCCGCGCGCTTCAGGCTGTCCATGGCGGCACCCGCCGCTCCGACGCCGGGAAAGATGATGCGTTCCGCCGCCCGGATGGTGCCGGCATCGGCGGTGACGGTGCAGGCAAAGCCGAGGTGCGCCACTGCGCGGGCGACACTGGCGAGGTTGCCGGCGTTGTAGTCGATGATGGCCATCATGGGGTAACACTCACGCGCTCACCTTGATCGATTCCCAAATGCGATCCTTCTCGCTCTGCGGGACGGATTCCAACTGCCGGCCGCTGTCGCCAATAACCTTCTCCATCTGGCGGAACCGTTTTTCGAACTTCCGGGCCGCACCCGCCAGCGCCGTCTCGGGATGAACCCCGGCGAGGCGGCCGACGTTCACCAGGGTAAACAGCACGTCGCCGAATTCCTCGCAGACCGCTTCCGGTTTGCCGCGCCGCAGGGCCTCCCGGAACTCGGCCACCTCTTCGGCCAGCTTGGCCAGTACACCGTCCACGTCCTGCCAGTCGAACCGGGCGCCCGCCGCCCGTTCGGAGACCGCAAAGGCCCGCATCAGGGAGGGCAGACTCGCCGGCACGCTGTCGAGGACCGATTGGCGCTGATGATTGCTTTTTTCGTCCTGCTTGATGCGCCGCCAGTTGCGCACGACCTCGTCGCTGCCGGCGACCGTCGTCGAACCGAACACGTGGGGGTGACGCCGAATCATTTTGTCCGAGATCGCCCGGCAGACGTCCTCCAGGGTGAAGGCACCCGCCTCCGCGTGCATCCGGGCGACAAAGAGCACATGAAACAGGACGTCCCCCAGCTCCTCGCAGATGTTTTCGGCCGCATCGGATGCGACGGCATCGGCGAGCTCATAGGCCTCTTCGAGCAGGTACCGCACCATGGAACGGGGCGTTTGCTCCCGGTCCCAGGGGCACCCGTCCGGCGCCCTCAACCGTTCGACGATGCGGAGCAGATCGGCCATCGCGGCAGGTGCAGGGCTCAGTTCGGGATCTTCCACTCTTTTTTCAACTCTCCTAGTTTCGCGGTGAAGTCACGCTTGAGGTCGCTTCTGACCACGATCGCCAGCTGTTCCGAAACCATGGACACGGTGGGGGCGCAGGCGGAGTCCTTGATAAGAGAGGCACCCTTGGGCAGAAAGGCGGTCAGCATCAGGAACAGCACCGAGACGATCAGGGCACCCTTGGCCAGACCGAACAGGACCCCGCCCAGCCGGTCCAGCCACCCCAGGAAGACGATCTTCAGCAAGTATTTGAGAACCATCGCGATCACGTTCACGACGACAAGCACGCCGCAGAAAATGATCAGGAAGGCCAGAATGTTGCGGTACGCCGGGTTTGCGACAACACCGGTGAGGTAATGGGCCGCTACGGCATAATAGGAGTAGGCGGCGAAGAAACCACCGAGGACCCCGATGATCGAGGAGGCCTCTTTGACCAGGCCCCGGAAGAGTCCCCGGATCAGGCTGTATCCCAAAATGACCGCAACGAGAATGTCGAACGCGTTCATGCGTGCCCCCATTCCGGCCGGGCCCCCGAAGCGGGGCCGCGGGGCTTTCGCCCGGCGCCAGTATCGCTGAACTAACAAAGCCGGACCGTTGGAGTCAAGGTAAAAAAATAAAGCGGTGCCTGGCAGCGGATCAGTTGGCGATTGCATTTTCCACCGCAGATATGATAAATGTATAGCGTCAAGCACCCGGCGACGGAACTGTTTGGCACGCCATCAACCTTATGAGCGACCACCACACCCTCACTCTCCCGTTTGCGGAAAATGACCTGGCCCGACACCTGTTCGGCGAGCACAACTGCCACCTGCAGCGGCTCGCCAACATCCTCGATCTGAGAGTAAACGCCCGGGGCAGCACGGTGTTCGTCGAAGGTGAGCGCTACGCCGCCGAACTGGCCCAGAATCTGCTGAACCAGCTCTACGGGCTATTGAAAGAAGGCTACCCCATCCATGCGAACGACATCGACTATGCCGCGCGCATGTTGAGCCGGGATCACCGCATCCAGTTGAAGGACATCTTCCTGGACACGGTGTACGTCACGACCAAAAAGGGTGCGGTCACCCCCAAGAGCCCGGCGCAAAAGGAATACATCGAAGCGATCCGCCACCACGACATCGTTTTCGGCATCGGGCCGGCCGGCACCGGAAAAACCTACCTCGCCATGGCCATGGCGGTCGCGGCCTTCAGCAAGGGCCAGGTGAGCCGGATCATCCTGACCCGGCCGGCGGTGGAGGCGGGCGAGACGCTGGGGTTTCTGCCCGGGGATCTCGCCGAAAAAGTGGACCCCTACCTGCGCCCCCTCTACGACGCCCTGCACGACATGATGCGGTTCGAGAAGGTCTCCGCCCTGATGGAGAAGGGCGTCATCGAGGTGGCCCCCATCGCCTTCATGCGCGGCCGGACCCTGAACGATTCGTTCATCATCCTGGACGAGGCCCAGAACACGACCTCCGAGCAGATGAAGATGTTCCTGACGCGCATCGGCTTCAACTCCAAGGCGGTCATCACAGGGGACATCACCCAGATCGACCTCCCGCCGGAGCGGATGTCGGGACTGATCGAAACCAAGAACATCCTGCAGGGGATCGAGGGCATCCGCTTCGTGTTTTTCAGCAAGCAGGATGTGGTGCGGCACAAGCTGGTGCAGGAGATCATCCGCGCCTACGAGGAGCTCGACGAGCGGAAACGCGGAACCCAGGCCGACCCGCACCCCGCCTGATCCCGCACCGGAGGAGGCCTACGGTTATGCCCCATCGCACCCTTGCCCGCCGGCATCACGCCGCACACCCGGGCCGGACCCGTGGAGCGCCATGAACACGGCCCGACACCAGACCCGCCATGCGCTTCTCAGGGAACCCCTGTTCCGCTTCCGCCTGATCGTGCTGATCGCCGTGACGGCCCTCTTCACGCTGATGCTCTACCCGAACCTCATGGTCACGAAGCTTGCTTACATGGCCGGCGACGTCGCCGAGAAAGACATCAAGGCCCCGAAGGACTTTCTGGTCGAAGACCAGACGGCGACCGACATCAAGCGGCTGCAGGCCGTTCAGGATGTCCTCACGGTCTACGACAACGACCCCGACCTCGCCAACCGCCTCGTGCAGATGGTGGACGCAGCGTTTGCCGACATGCGCGCCCTGCGGCTGGCAGCGGCCGAAAGCCGCGGCCCCGCCCGCAGCGCGGCGGCAACCCCGTCGGCGGAGGATACGCGCACGGGCCTTGCGACCTCGGCCGAGGAGGCCCGCAAGGTGTTCGAGGACAAGCTCGGCATCCGCGTCGGCAAGGGCGCGTTCCTGGCGCTGGAGGCCGAGGGGTTCTCTAAACGCATTGCGGAGGCCATCGGGGAGGTCCTGCAGAAGACCCTGGAAAGCGGTATCGTCGCCAGCAAAGATGTCATGCTTAAGGACTTCGAAAAAGGGATCATCCTGCGGGAGGTCCGGACAAAGGACGAACGGGTCGTCCGCAACGCACGGCAGTTTTACGGCCTGGACCAGGCCAAGGCCCTCGTACGCAGCATCGGCCAGCCGGCGCTG
>DATITS010000075.1:0-16986 GCA_035467535.1 Desulfobacterales bacterium | reverse complement strand
CGAAACCATCCGGGCCGAAGAGATCCCGGAACCGATGCGCGAGTTGGCCACGACCAAACGCGAAGAACTACTCGATGCCGTGTCGATGTTCTCCGACGACCTCATGGAGGCGCTGCTCGAGGAAAAAGAGGTGGGGCGCGAACTCATTCTGCCGGCGCTGCGCCGGGGCGTCATCGCCCGGCAGCTGACCCCCGTGTTCATGGGCTCCGCCTACAAGAACAAGGGCGTGCAACTGCTGCTGAACGCCGTCAGCGATCTGCTGCCCTGCCCGAGCGACATCGAGAACTACGCGCTCGACATGGACCGGGACGAGGCGACGGTTCTGCTGGAGAGCACCCCCGAGACCCCCCTGGTCGCCCTGGCCTTCAAACTCGAAGATCGCACTTACGGCCAACTCACCTACATCCGCGTTTATCAAGGCTCCCTGAGCAAGGGAGACACGATCATCAACGTGCGCACCGGCCGGAAAATCAAGGTCGGCCGGGTGGCACGCATGCATGCCGACCAGATGGAGGAGATCGAGACCATCTCAGCCGGCTACATCGGAGCCCTCTTCGGCATCGATTGCGCCTCCGGCGACACCTTCGTCGCCCCGGGGATCAGCCTCACCATGATGTCCATGTACGTACCGAAACCGGTCATATCGCTGGCGATCAGCCCGAAGGACCACAAGGCCGAAGTCAACATGTCCAAGGCCCTCAACCGTTTCACGAAAGAGGACCCGACCTTCAAGACCCATGTCAACCCGGAAACCAACGAGACCATCATTTCCGGCATGGGTGAGCTGCATCTCGAGGTCTACATGGAGCGCATGCAGCGCGAATACGGCGCCGAGGTCACCGCCGGCGCACCCCGCGTGGCCTACCGTGAGACCATCACCCAAAAGGCCGAATTCGATTACCTGCACAAAAAGCAGACCGGCGGCTCCGGCCAATACGGCCGGGTGTGCGGCTGGATGGAGCCGATCTCCGACAGTGATTTCGAGTTCGACAACCAGGTGGTCGGCGGCGCGATCCCGACCCAGTTCATCGCCGCCTGCGAAAAGGGGTTCCGGAATTGCATCGCCAAGGGCCCGAAGATGGAGTTCCCGGTCACGGGCGTCAAAATCGTCATCAACGACGGCGCTTCTCACGCCGTGGACTCCTCCGACATGGCGTTCCAGGCGGCCGCCCGAGGGGCTTTCAAGCAGGGCTACCTCAAGGCCAAACCGGTCGTCCAGGAACCGATCATGAAAGTCGTTGTCGAGGCGCCGACCGCCTTTCAGGGTCCGGTCATGGGCTCGCTCAACCAACGCCGGGGAATGATCCTCGGTGCCCAGGATGAAGGGCCCCTGTGCGTCATCGAATGCCTGGTGCCGCTGGCCGAGATGTTCGGATATTCCACGGTGCTGCGCTCCCTGACCCAGGGCCAGGCGCAGTTCACTATGGAGTTCTCGGCCTACAAGCAGGTGCCGCAGTCCATCGCCGAGGAACTCGAGAAAAAAATGAGCGAGCAGAAGAAAAAAGTGGCCTGATCGCGGATGCGATTCGAATCGTTCTACGCCACGTGCCATTTCGGGATACGCCGCACGCCGTCGACGGTCAGACCGTGGCGGCGGTCATCTTCATCAAGGAGAGCTATATCACCATGAAAACCCATCTCAGCCTGCGCAACCCCTTGCAGTTTCTCGGCGGACAGTCCGAAGACATCCTGGCGCCCGGCCAGTTCGGCGGCGTGCTCGCCCGCGCCGGGGTCGGCAAAACCGCGCTCATGGTGCAGATTGCGCTCAACTCCATGTTGAACGAGCGCAATGTGCTCCACATCAGCCTGAACCAGCCGGTCAACAAGGCCAGTCTCTGGTACCGGGACATCTTCGGCCATCTCGCAGCCGGGCACCCCGCGCCGCAGACGGAACAGCTTTGGGAATCGCTCCTGCCGCACCGGTTCATCATGACATTCCGCGCCGAGAGCTTCAGTATCCCCCGGCTGGAGGAGCGCCTGACGGATCTGATCGAACAGAAGATCTTCATCCCCCGCATGCTCATCGTGGACGGCCTGTCGTTCGACGAATCGATCCGAGACATGCTTTCCGAGCTGAAGCAACTCGCCCGTCTCCACGGCCTGCACGCCTGGTTCAGCATCCGCACCCACCGTCACCAGGACCCGGGCCCCGGCGGCGTGCCGAAGCAGCTGGCGGACGTGGACGACCTGTTTGCCGTCGCGATCGAGCTGATGCCGGCCGGCGAGGAAATTCACGTCAGGCCCCTGAAGGGCGTCCGCTTGGCGCCGGAGCACACCCGCCTGGTCCTGGACCCGACGACCATGCTGCTGAAAGACAAGGCGGCTTGACCGGCGCTGCCGGACGGCCGTGAAACAAAGGTCTGCTTTGAAGAAGCATTCCATCCACCTCGCCGTCGGCCTGCTCATCGGCGCCGTCTGCGTCTATCTGGCGCTGCGCGGTGTCGATTTCGGCGAAGTGGGCCGCGCGCTGGCCCAGGCGCAATACGGGTATGTGCTGCTGGCGGTCGGCGTGATGATGCTCAGCCATTATCTGCGGGCGTGGCGCTGGCGGTATTTCCTGGCGCCCGTCAAAACCGTGAACACCGCAAGCCTCTTCGCGGCCCTGATGATCGGCTATGCCGCCAACAGCTTCGTACCGGCCCACCTGGGCGAAGTGCTGCGCGCCTATGTGATCGGGAAAAAGCATAGTGTGTCGGCAAGCGCCGCCCTGGCATCGATCGTGGTCGAGCGCATCGTGGACGTGATCTCGCTGATCGCGCTCATGGGCGTCGTGCTGTTCGTGCACCCGTTTCCGGACTGGGTCGTCCAAAGCGGAACCATCATGCTTGCCGGCGCCGCCGGCCTGCTGGCGGCCCTGGTGGCCTTCAAACGCGGCAAGGCCAAAACCTCCCGGCTGCTTCAGAGGGTGCTCCGCCCGCTGCCGCAACCCCTCAGCAGCAGACTCATCGCACTGATCGAGACGTTCCTGTCCGGAATCGCGCCGCTCCAATCCGGCTGGCACTATCTGATCGTTGCGGCGCTTTCAGCCACGATCTGGCTCTGCTATGCCGGCGTCTATTACGCCTGCCTGCAGGCCTTCCAATTGGCGGCCACCTACCACCTGGCCTGGTACGTGGGGCTGGTGGTCCTGATGTTCACCACCATCAGCGTCGTCATCCCCTCCACCCCCGGCTACGTCGGCACCTATCACTACCTGTGCCAGGTTGCGCTGCTGATGTTCGGCGTCCCGGCCGCCGCGGCCCTCTCCTTTGCGATCGTGGCCCACGCCCTCAGCGTGCTGCCGGTGACCGTGATCGGGCTGGCCCTGGCGAACTACGAAGGGGTCGCCATCTACCGCACCCGCGTCGAGGCCCGATAGCCCGAACATTTCATGAAAATTTTTAGAAGTGGAATTTTGGCGATCCGCTGGATATTTCGATTCCCGTCGGATATGATCCGGGCCAGGATGAACGAGACATCATTGCAGGAGTCCATCATGAGTCGATCGGTTCAACGCATTGCCATCGCGGTGATCTTGCTGGGAGTGCTCGGTGCAGGCGCAGCGTGGTACCTGCTGGGCCGGAATGAGCCGGCCGTGGGTTTCCGCACGGTGCCGGTCAAACGCGGCGAGCTGATGGTTGCGATCAGCGCCACCGGCACGGTGGAGCCCGAGGAGGTGATCGACGTCGGCGCCCAGATTGCCGGCCAGATCATGTCCTTCGGCAAGGACGCCTCCGGCAGAACCGTCGATTACGGCTCGGTCGTCGCAGAAGGAATGGTCCTGGCCAAAATCGACGACTCGCTCTACGCCGCCGATGCGGCTCAGGCCGAAGCCCAGGTCCAGTCCGGCCGGGCAACGCTGCAGCGGGCGGAGGCCGACCTGGGGCATCTGCGGGCCAAGCTCCAGCAGACCGAGCGGGACTGGCAGCGGGCGCAGAAGCTCGGCCCGTCCGAGGCGCTGGCCCAAGCCAGTTACGACGCCTACCAGTCGGCCTATGAGAGTGCGGCGGCCAACCTCGCAGTGGGCCAGGCCGCTATTCTGCAGGCAAGAGCCGGTCTCGCCCAGGCCGAGGCCCTCCTGCGGCGGGCCCGGCGCAACCTGAGCTACTGCACGATCACCTCTCCGGTCAAAGGCGTCATCATCGACCGTCGGGTGAACATCGGACAGACCGTGGTGGCGAGCCTGAACGCCCCCAGCCTCTTCCTGATCGCCAAGGATCTCAACCGCATGCAGGTGTGGGTGGCCGTGAACGAGGCCGACATCGGGAAAATCCGCCCCGGTCAGCCGGTGACCTTCACCGTGGATGCTTTCCCGGGTGAGACCTTCCAGGGCGAAGTGGGCAAAGTGCGATTGAATGCGTCCATGACGCAGAACGTCGTCACGTACACGGTGGAGATCGTCACCGACAACTCGAACGGCCGGCTGCTGCCGTATCTGACCGCCAACGTCCAGTTCGAGTTGAATCGCCGCAGCAACGTGCTCCTGGTGCCGAATGCGGCGCTGCGCTGGAAACCGGCACCGGATCAGGTGGCACCGGCAGCGCGTGCGGCTGTGGCCGACTCCGGCGAAGGCCGAGGCAAGCCCCGGGAAAGCCAGCCGCCCGCCGCCGGCCCGGCCGCCGCGCGCGGTGAGCTCTGGCGGCCCGCTGGCAAAACCGTGCAGCCCCTGGCCGTGCGTGTGGGGCTGAGCGACGGCACCCTGACCGAGGTGGCCGGCGAAGGCCTGGCCGAAGGACTTGACGTCGTGATCGGCCTGCAGACGTCGGCGAGCGCCAAGCCGGACACGAGCAACCCCTTTGCGCCCAGCTTCTCGCGCGGCGGGGGAGCTGCCGGCGGCGGGCGGCCCCGTTAGGACCATGGACCTCATCGAACTGCGCGACATATGCAAGACCTACCGCCTGGGGGACATCGATGTTCCCGTGCTCAAGGGCGTCTCGGTGACGGTCGCCCGCGGGGAACTGGTCGCCCTGATGGGGGCCTCCGGATCGGGCAAGAGTACCCTGATGAACATCCTGGGCTGTCTGGACCGCCCGACGTCAGGCGAATACTGGCTCGACGGGCAGAATGTGTCGGCCCTGTCCAACGACGAGCGCGCCCTGGTGCGAAACCACAAGTTCGGCTTCGTCTTTCAGAATTTCAACCTGCTGCCGCGCACGAGCGCCCTGGAAAACGTGGCGATGCCGCTCTCGTACACGGCGGGCCACCTCTCCGAGCGCCAAGCCCTGCAGCGGGCGAAGGAGATGCTGCGCCGGGTCGGCCTGGAGGACCGGATGGACCACGAACCCTCCCAGCTCTCCGGCGGCCAGCAGCAGCGGGTGGCCATCGCGCGCGCCCTGGTCAACCATCCGCCGCTGATCTTCGCCGACGAGCCGACCGGCAACCTGGACTCCCGCACGAGCGAGGAGGTGCTGCGCATGTTCGAGCAGCTCAACGCGCAGGACGGCATCACCATCATCATCGTCACCCATGACGCCCTCGTGGCGCAGCACGCCCGGCAGATCATCAATCTGCACGACGGCCTGCTCGTCGAAAAGCCCTATGGGGCCGAGACCGGGATACGCCCGGTGCCGGCGGAGCCGGGAGCGGTCCGATGAAGATCTATCGCACGGCGCGCACGGCCATGACCGCGTTGCGGCGCAACCCGATGCGGGCCCTGCTGACGACGCTCGGCATCGTCATCGGTGTCGGGGCGGTCATCGCCATGATGGAGATCGGCGCCGGCTCCTCGGCGGCCATCCGGAAAACCATTGCCACCATGGGGGCCAACGTCCTTCTGATCCTGCCCGGCACGGCCGCCAGCGGCGGGGTGAGCTTCGGCGCCGGCTCCGTGACGACCCTGACCCCCGGTGACGGCGAGGCGATCCTGCGCGACAGCCCCTCCGTGCGCAACATCGCCCCGATCGTGCGCGCCCGCACCCAAGTGGTTTACGGCAACCGCAACTGGGTCCCGCAGCAGATGATCGGCACGACCGCAGAATTTCTGCACATCCGGGACTGGAGCAACCTGGCCGAAGGGGACACCTTCACCGAGCGCGACGTGCTCAACGCCAACAAGGTCTGCCTGCTCGGTCAGACGCTCGCCCGCGAGCTGTTCCAGGGCGAGTCGCCCGTCGGCAAGGAAATCCGCGTGAAGAACGTGACCTTCCGCGTGGTGGGTGTGCTCAGCGCGAAGGGGGCCAACATGATGGGCTCCGACCAGGACGACATCCTGCTGACCCCCTGGACCACCCTCAAATACCGGGTGACGGGCTCACCGCTCACCAACACCAACCAGAGCTCGGCCGCTTCCACCAGTTCCGTGAACACCCTCAACAAACTCTACCCCGGCCAGGCCCCGGAGCTTTACCCCAAGCAATCAGAAATCCAGGCGGCGAACACCCCGATGCCGGTCCGCTTCGCCAACATCGACCAACTGCTGGCCGCGGCCCGCAGCCCGGAAGAGATCCCGGCGGCCATTCAGCAGATCACCGCCGTGATGCGCGAGCGGCATCGCATCCGCGACGGCCAGCCGGACGATTTCAACCTGCGCGACATGACCGAGATGACCAACACCCTGTCGTCCACGACCCGCTTGATGACCAACCTGCTGCTGGCGGTGGCGATGATCTCGCTGGTGGTCGGCGGGGTCGGGATCATGAACATCATGCTGGTGTCGGTCACCGAGCGCACGCGCGAGATCGGGCTGCGCATGGCGGTCGGTGCGCGGGCACGCGACATCCTGCGGCAGTTCCTGGTGGAGGCCGTGGTGCTCTGCCTGGTGGGCGGCAGCGTCGGGATCCTGCTGGGCCATGGCGGATCGCGTCTGGTGGAACTGCTGCTGCGCTGGCCCGTCGAGACCTCCCCGGTGGCCATTGCCGCCGCGGTCCTGGTCTCGGCCGGCGTGGGGATCATCTTCGGCTTTTACCCGGCATGGAAGGCGTCGCAGCTGGACCCGATCGACGCCCTGCGCTACGAGTGATGACGTCGTTGAAAGGCCAACGTCGGCGTTGCGCTTCATCTCGCGGTCGCTGCGGCGTACCGGAAGTACGCCTCGCTCCGCGGGGCTCGCGCGCCTTGACCTTGGCCTTTGAACGACGTCATCAAAAAAATGACACATAACGATATCATCGATCGGCAGGCCTACGAGGAGAAGAAGCTTGGTTTCAACTCTAACTTCATGGGCTGGGAAGCTGCTTGACGGCGCTGGCTGGCTGTTGACGGCCGGTCTTTGCCTGTCGGTGCTGAGCGGCTGCATGGTCGGCCCGAACTATCAGCCCCCGCAGGCGGACGTCCCGGCTCACTGGGCCGGGCCCGAACCCGCCGCGGCCGCGCCGCCCGACGTGGACCTGGCACGGTGGTGGACGGTCTTCGACGATGCGATTCTAACATCGCTCGAAGAACGGGCCGTCCGGTCCAACCTGAACCTGATGCAGGCCGAAGCCCGCATCCGCCAGGCGCGCGCGGCGCGCGGCATCGCCGCAAGCGGCATCGGGCCCACGGTCGATGCCACCGGCGCCTTCCAGCGCAGCCGCTCTCCGGGCCGATCCTCCAACTGGCAGGACGGCAACACCCGGGGGGTCGTCTCCAACACCTACGATGCCGGCTTCGATGCCGGCTGGGAGCTGGACATCTTCGGCGGCATTCGGCGCAGCATCGAGGCCGCCGATGCCGATATGCTGGCCGCCGTGGCCTCGCGCCGGGACGTGCTGGTGACGTTGACGGCCGAGGTGGCGCGCAACTACATCGAGCTGCGCGCCTTTCAGCAGCGGATCGCCATCGCGCAAGAAAACCTCACGCTGCAGCGCCACACGGCCCGGCTGACCCGCCAGCGGTTCGAAGGCGGGTTTGTCGGCGGCCTGGATGCCGCCAATGCCGATGCCCAGGTGGCGACCACGGCCTCCCAGATCCCCCTGCTGGAGGCCGCGGCCCGGCAGTCCATCTATAGCCTCGGCATCCTGCTGGGCCAGGAGCCGGCAGCCCTCCTTCCGGAGCTGGCCCCGGCATCCGTCATCCCGGCCGCACCGCCCGCGGTGCCGGTCGGCCTGCCATCGGATCTGTTGCGTCGGCGGCCGGACATCCACCGCGCCGAGGCGGACATTCATGCGGCCACGGCACGGATCGGCGTCGCCACGGCCGATCTGTTCCCCAAGTTTACGATCACCGGCTCGGCGGGGCTGCGCGCCGGCGATTTCAGCTCATGGCTGAGCTGGGCCCAGCGGTTCTGGTCGTTCGGCCCCGCGGCCAACTGGCGGCTGTTCGACACGGGCCGCACGCAGTCCAACATCGAGCTGCAGAAGGCCCTGCAGGAGCAGACGCTCATCGCCTACCGGCAGACGGTGCTCACTGCCCTGCAGGAGGTCGAAAATGCCCTGATCGCCTCCGCGAAGGAGCAGGAGCGCCGCGAGTCGCTCGTCACCGCGGTCGCCGCCAACCGCAAAGCCGTCAGCTTGGCGAAAATACTTTACACCGAGGGGCAAACGGATTTTCTCAGCGTGCTCGATGCGCAGCGTTCCTTGTTTTTCACCGAGGAAACACTGGTCCTGAGCACCAGCGCCGTGTCGACCGACCTGGTCGCCCTTTACAAGGCGATTGGCGGTGGCTGGGACGCTGACTCGGCCGAAGCCGGGGCGCCCGCACCCAAATAAAGCCGTAATCGTTCAAGAACGTCAACGGCAAAAAAAGGAACCGCAGCCATGCTTGTGCGAAACTTTATGGCCAGCGACGTGGTCACCCTGTCTCCCGACCAGACCTGCCACGAGGCGCTTCAGGAGCTGCAGCGCTGCAAGGTCCGCCGCGCGCCCGTTTTGCAGAACAACAAGCTGATAGGGATCGTGAGCGAGCGCGACCTGCTGCGGGTCATGCCCGGAACCTGCGCCCAGGCCTCCACGACGGCCGGCGAGGCCGGCATGGATCTGCCCGTCCGCGACATCATGCGCACGGAGGTCATCACCCTCAGCCCGAGCGACCCCCTGAAGAAGGCCGCCAGCATCATGCTCACGCATCAGATCGGCGGGCTCCCCGTCGTCCAGGGCAAGCAGCTCAAGGGAATCATCACCGAATCCGACATTTTCAAGGCCTTCTACGGGATCCTGACCGCACCCCGCGGATTGACCATCCTCTTCGAGGAACCCGCCGAACTTTCCAGTGCGCGGCACGATTACGTCAAACTTTGCCTGGCGCATGGCTGCCGCATACACACCGTTCTCAAATACCCGACACCCACGGGGTCAACCATGTACTACCTGTGCGTCGAAGGCGAAAACGTGGACGCCTTCGTCAAGAAGTTGTGGGCCATGTCAAACCAGGTGGTGCTGGTGGAATAGGCACCGATGCCGGTGCGCCGGGGTGCAGGTGAAACTTTACGCCAGGCGGCGTATCTGATATGATTTACCAGGGTTTTGAAAAACCGCGTCTCAGACCGTGATCCGGCGTTGTGCGACTCCGGAATTGCGGAATTTCGTTCACACGGCCCGGCAACGTCAACGGATCGGAACGGTAGGCTGATGGGACTCGCATGGATTATCGCAGCGGCCGCAGCGGTCATCGCCCTGGCGGGGATCTTTCTCTACAACAAGCTGGTCCGCCTGCGCAACACGGCGGGCTCCGCGTGGTCGGACATCGACGTTCAACTCAAAAAACGCTATGACCTCGTGCCGAACCTGGTGGAGACGGTGAAGGGCTACGCGGCCCATGAGCAGTCGCTCTTCACGAAGGTGACCGCGGCCCGGGCGCAGGCGATCCGGGCCGCGGGCCCCACCGAAAGCGCGCAGGCCGAAAACATGCTCCGGGATTCGCTGAAGAGCCTGTTTGCCGTGGCCGAGGCGTATCCCGAGCTGAAGGCGAACCAGAACTTCCTGCAGTTGCAAACCCAGCTCAAGGAAATCGAGGACACCATCGAAGCCGCGCGGCGCTACTACAACGCGGTGGTGCGCGATTTCAACACCGCAATCGAGCAGTTCCCCTCGAACCTGATCGCTTCGCAGTTCAGGTTCCAGAAGCACGATTTCTTCGAGCTCGCGAGCCCGGAGGCCGAGCGCCAACCGGTCCGGGTCGGTTTCTGAAGGCAGCCGCGACCATGCGCCCCGCGCCCCATCGCACCGCGCACCCCGCCCGGCCGTCGTTTTTCCGCGCAGCACTGGCGGTCATGCTCTTTCTCGTCATCGGCGGGACGGGCATCGCTGCCGCCGCATCCGAACGGATCCTGTCGTTTGCGAGTGCGATCACCGTGGAGTCCGACGCGAGCATGCGCGTGACGGAGACCATTAAGGTCGCAAGCTCCGGCGAGCAGATCAAGCGGGGCATCTACCGGGATTTCCCCACGACCTACAAGGACCGGGTCGGGAACAGTTATGTCGTCGCCTTCGCGATTCAGGCCGTCACGCGCGACGGCGCACCCGAGGCGTACCACACCGAAGCCCTTTCAAACGGTATCCGGATCTACATGGGCCGCAAGGAGGTTCTGCTGCCGCCGGGCGAACATACCTACACGCTGAGCTACCGCACCGACCGGCAACTGGGCTTCTTCAAGGAGCACGACGAACTCTACTGGAACGTCACCGGAAACGGGTGGATCTTCCCGATCGAAACCGCCTCGGCAACGGTAGCGCCGCCGCCGGGGGTCCCCGCCGACGGAATAAGCCTGGCGGGCTACACGGGCCCCACGGGCGCCACGGGCCAAAACTTCACCGCAGCGCTCGCCCCTGACGGCAAGGCCGTTTTCAAAACAACGCGCAGGCTCAATGCCAACGAGGGGCTCACCCTCGTGGTCGGCTGGCCGAAGGGCTTCGTGCGCGAGCCCACCTCCAGCGAAAAGACTGTCCATTTCCTCAAGGACAACCTCACCCTGCTGGCCGCCGTCATTGCCTTCGTCGTGCTCCTGCTTTACTACCTGCTGGCGTGGTTCGCCGCGGGCCGCGACCCTGCCCGGGGAACCATCATGCCGATCTACACCCCGCCCGACAACCTGTCGCCGGCCGCGATGCGGTTCATGGCCGAGATGGGCTACGACGACAAGGTGTTTGCCGCGGCCGTCATCGACATGGCGGTGAAAGGATTTCTTTCCATCCGGGAGGCGGACGGCACGTTCACGCTCACGAAAACAGACGGCACCGCCCCGCTCAGCGCGGAAGAGAAAAAGATCGCCGCGCAGTTTTTTCAATCCAACAACTCGATCGGCCTCGAGCGGACAAACCACGCCCGCATCGCCGCGGCCAAGAACGCCCTCAGGACATCACTCACGCTCAGCTTCGAGAAAACCCATTTCGTTACCAACCGGCGGGCCTTCATCACCGGGGTCGCCCTGTCCGCGGCCGCGGTGGCGGCAAGCTTCCTTTCCGCGTTTGGCAACCCAGAAGTCCTTTTCCTCGGGGTTTGGCTCACGATATGGAGCGTCGGGGTGACGTTTCTCGCCTTCACCGTCGCAAAGCTCTGGCACCAGGTGTTCACCGGGGCCCGCAAGCTGGGCACCCGAGCCGGCAGCCTGGGGGCGGCTGTCTTCATGACCGCCTTCGCCCTGCCCTTCTTCGGCGGGGAGGTATTCGCCTTGACCATCCTGTCCCAGAGTTCACCGGCGCTCGTCGTTCTCATGGTCCTGGTGGTTGCCATGAACATGGCCTTCTATCACCTGCTGAAGGCCCCGACGATGCTCGGCCGCCGGATTCTCGACCGCATCGAGGGCTTCAAGATGTTCCTGGGCGCCACGGAGGCAGACCGCCTCCAGCGCATGCTCCCGGCGGATCGTACGCCCGGACTTTTCGAGAAGTACCTGCCTTACGCACTGGCCCTGGGCGTCGAGCAGGCCTGGACCGAGCAGTTTGCCGACGTGCTCTCCACGGCCATGCGCCGGGACGGCAGCCGCTACCAGCCCGGATGGTACTCGGGCTCCGGGTTCGACAGCGCACATCTGGGCAGTTTCGCGGGCGCAGTGGGCAGCTCGTTGAGCAGCGCCATTGCCGCTTCCACGACCCGGCCGGGGTCATCCTCGGGCGGGGGCGGCGGCTCGTCCGGCGGCGGAGGTGGGGGCGGCGGCGGCGGTTGGTAGCAAACGTCGATGGCTTCGTAAATAGTCCAATTTCGGTAAAGTGGCACCCAAAATAACAGTCCCACCTCAAAGGATCATATCGCATGAGTCGATTCACTCCCGGACCGTGGCTCGTTAACGAGGAGAATGGTTCATACGGCGTTTTTTCAAATGACGCTCTTTTGGCCGTCACATTGTCTGATGACCTGAAAGACAAAGATGCTGCGAAAGCCAATGCTCACCTTATGGCCTCAGCTCCCCTGCTCTTGGAGGTCATAAAACAGATCAAAGAGCACCTGGACAACAACATGATTGTCACGGAAGAGGGCTTGAAGATCAATGACAGCCACCTGCGCGACTCCATCATCGATGCAATCCTGAGGGCGGAAGGATATCGACTCTGAGCGTTGCAACCGATCGCTACGGGTCGCTGCTTCAGAGAGCCACATCCCAAATTTAATTGACCCGTATGATGCTCTCGGTGTATAGACCTGATTGCCTGCTAATGTATTTTTTTGCTCTGATTGCATTGCACGTTTTTTGCTGCAATTGCAGTTCTCGCGCATTTTCCACTTTTTTTAAGTCTCCAGCGAGGAGTTTCCCTTCATGCCCAAGGCATCAGAATCCTACAACCTGCACATCTTAAGGCCGGACTTGGCCAAGGAGTGGCACCCGACCAAAAACGGCACGTTAGGTCCAAAAGATGTCACCCCCGGATCGCACAAGAAGGTGTGGTGGCTCTGCGAACGAGGCCACTGGTGGCTGGCCGCCGTTTCCGACAGAATCAGGGGCAGGAAGTGCGCCTATTGCCGGGAACTGCAAGAGCAGGGCGAACAGTGCATGATCGATGTAAAGCCGGAACTCTTGAAGGAATGGCACCCTTCCAGAAACCGTGAGATCAAGGCCAGGGAAGTAGCCTGCACCCATCGCGACAAGGTCTGGTGGCTCTGTAAAAACGGGCATGAATGGCAGGCCACCATTCGATCCAGGCTGACCGGAAAACCCTGCCCTTTCTGCGCCGGCTTCATTCCGCAGGCGTTGACCGTCAGGAACGGGCAAAGCCGCTCAACCGCCAAGCCGCAGGCCCACCACGGGAAATTGCCCGCCTATGCACCGCTGAAGCCTCTTTATGAGCAGACGTCGCCTGATTATCAGGGGAAAGAGCAGCGCAGAAGCAGACGCTATGCGCTTGTTTCCACGGTGATGATCGAGTCCCCACAAGCGGGCATTTTCGGCTATGCCCAGGTGTATAACTACAGTGCGGGTGGCATGTTGATCCGCTCGGACTTTCCGGTCAACCCGGGGGCCCCGATCAAAGTCAGCCTGGAAAAGCCGCTTTATTCCTCAACTTCAAATAGGGTGGACACCCGGGTGGTCTGGTGCAGGAGATTTGAGAAGGAACGGGGGCAGTATTCCCGGTATAGCATTGGAGTGAGTCTGATTTAGCCCCAACCCCTTCATATGAATATTGTTCCAATTGGAATTCGTAACTCGATTTGGCATTCTCTTATCCATGTTGGATCGATAAGTTTCCGGCCTTCTACGTACCCACTCAGTAGTGCACAATCACATATCGAGTTAATCAATCGCGGTATTCCATCAGCGATATCAAAAATTTTCTTGCACGCATCATCTGTAAAAATGCCCCTGTTAGCGCCTGCAACTTTTAGACGATGCGCGATGTACTGTATGGTTTCCTGTTCATCTAAATGCTGAAGCTGATAGCTCATGTTGATTCTTTGGCTGGTTGCCTTATTCCTTGGGTCCATCAGCATCGTTTCAGTTTCGTTTTGACCGACAAAGAAGATATTTAAAAGTTTTTTATTCTCAAACTCAATGTTGGATAAAAGCCGTATTTCCTCTAACCGCTCATAATTGAGCGTCTGGGCCGCATCTATTATGACGAAGACGAGTTTGTGTTCTGAATACGCTTTAAGTAAAAATTTTTTCAAATGAATAAAAAAATCGGCTTTGTCGGAAACTTTATTATCCAACTTAAAATTTTCAGATAGAAAATTGTAAAACTCTATGGCAGGCATCATGGGATTGGAGATTGTGGCAATTATGGCTGAGGCAGCAGTTGATTTCAGAAGATACCGAATAAGCGAGGTTTTTCCGGTGCCAACGTCACCCGTCAGCAGCAAAAAACCGTCCCGTTTCAACATTCCGTTTTTAAGAAACGATAGGGCTTTTTTGTGTGTTTCGCCAAACCAGAGAAATCTGGGATCAGGGTTTGTCCTGAAGGGGAACTTTTTCAGTTCGTAGTAGTCAAGATACATACATACGCCTCAGATTATGCCGTAGCCTCGTTCCGGAAAACCCTGCCCTTTCTGCTCCGGCTTCATTCCGCATTTGTCAGCCCTGCTTGCCTGTAGTGATTCTGATTACCACCCTGCGATTCTTGCTCCGCCCTTCAGGCGTGCTGTTGCTCTCTATCGGCTTATCGGGCCCCAACCCCGAAGCGGCAAGCCGCCGCGCTTCAATACCCTGCTCGACCAGATAGTTTCTCACTGAAACAGCTCGTTCTCCAGAAATATACCTGTTGTAGGCGGGGTCTCCGATGGAATCGGTATGCCCCTCGATGAGAGCCTGGGTTCCGGGAAAGGTTTTTAGCAAATTGGCCGTAGTCGCGAGAATGTCTTTGGCGTAGATCGGAACCTCGGTTGAATTTTGAGTAAAATAGACCACGAATTCTTTCAGTCGGACACTTTCTGCCAATGGGGGCTTGGGCGCAACGGCAGCCGGGGGTTCCGATGCCGCCGCCGGGGGCGGCACAGCCGGTGCTGGAGTCGTGGTAGGCGCAGGGCTCACAACAGCAGGGGGCGGCAGGGTGATCGGCACAGCCGCAACAGTCTCAGCTTTAGCTGCAGCGGGCGAATCAACTGGAGGGGCGGCTGGTGTTACCCCAGGCACCGCCTGGAGCGGACTGGCCGCACTCGGCATCACAGCCGGCGTCTCCTTCTTCGTTATTGGTAAGCCTTCCTGGGAGGGCTTCGCTTCCGGCACTTCGCGTTGTTTTGGCTGAACGCCACTATCGGATGCCGTGGGCGGAATGCGGCCTGGTTTTTCATCGCTTGGGGCGGACGCCTTCTGCCCTTGAAACGTTGCGAACTCTTTGCCCTTTCCCCAGCGGGCCAATTGATCGGAAATCCGGTCTCCGGCAAAATACCACGTCAAGCCCAGCAGCACCAAAAATCCGGCTAATACCACAGCCCCGCGCCATGGATGGCTTTGATCGGCAGCCGGCACCGGAGAAGGGCCAGCGGCAGGCTTTTTCTTCGGCAGCCCCTCCGGCGGCATTATTTTTTCTTCAAGGGGGTTCGATCCGATCGCAACCCTCAGTTCGTTGCCGCATTCCTTAATAATCTGCTCCTCGATTCGGTTGACTCCGCGGGAGTATCCGGACATCAGGGCATGATCGCAAATGATGTTGATGAGGCGTGGATACCCCCGGGAGTAGCTGTGAATGAGTCGGATCGCCTCGGGAGTGAATAACGGTCGCGACGCACCGGCGACCTGCAGGCGATGCCCGATGTACTGCCGGGTTTCGTCCACGGTGAGAGGCAGGAGCTCATAGCTCACGGTGATGCGTTGCCGCACGGCGCGGTTTTCACTTCTGGCTATCAGGGCCTTGAATTCCAGCTGGCCCACAAAAAAGGTGTTGATCAGCACCTTGCCACCCAGATCGATGTTGGACAGCAGGCGTATTTCCTCCAACAACGCGCTGGACAATCGTTGGGATTCGTCGATGATCATCAATACCCGCTGATGGGTGGAGGCCGCTTTGAGGATGAGCTTCTTGAACTCGATCAGAAACGCTCCCTTGCTCTCGAAGCTGCGGCCCATGTTCAGCTCCGCGGCTATGACGTTGTAGAAATCCATCAGGCTCAAACTCGGATCGGGAATGGTGACGACAATGATTTTGGCCTGAATTTCGCTCTCGATCGCTCGGATGAGCGCCGTCTTGCCGGTGCCGACCTCACCGGTGATCATCAGAAACCCCTTGTTTTCCATGATCCCGTACTTCAGTGTGGATAGCCCTTCCCGGTGCTTTTCGCCAAGCCACAAAAACTCGGGATTGGGACTGATATCAAAAGGCTTTTTGTCCAGCTTGTAGTATGCCAGGTACATGGAGGGCCTCCCTTGGAAAGGTTTCGGCTCAATGACGATCCCTGTTGGGTTTACCGTGTCTTGTTTACTCCAGAATATCCGACACTGGTGATCAAAGTCAAATTCATTAAGCCTCATCCTCAAATCAGCGAGAGATCCAAACAGTCATAAGAGAAACTGAGCCTGCCCAGGCAACCTCAAAAGAGCATTGATTTTACCTGCGCTACATCGTGGGAAAAGTGGTTTCTTTACAGTTGCGGTGTTCGTCATGGAAAACAGGTAATGCGGAGCGACACTGGGCTGGAAACAAAAAAGGATTGCAAGCTATTTATTTCACCTGCAACCCTTTGATTTTATCCTGGAGGCGGCACCCGGATTCGAACCGGGGAATAGTGGTTTTGCAGACCTTGTAAATAATACATATCGTACTGATATAACTCTATTTATATGCAAACAAATCCCCCCCCCTGTGGTGACTTTAGGGGGTACTTTTTTCCAGTATTCTGACAGCAGCCAGTTTGTGATCCGGCGCCGGATGCTGGTAGCGCATCGACATCTTATGCGTCCGGTGCCCCATGATCTCCATTATTGTCTTCGTGTCGATTCTGCCCATTCCCAGCCGCGAGCCGAATGTGTGGCGCAGGTCGTGGAAGCGGAACCGGCGCACCAGCTTCATTTTGCCGTCAGGGGTCTTTTCTCTCACGCATAGCCCCGCCTTGTCAACCGCACGCCAAAAGGCGCTTGTAAGGACCGTGAGTTTCTTGCCGTGCTCGTTGCAGAAGAGGTGATCCGAAGGTGTTTCTACCATGAGTTTCTTTACGATCTCCAGGGCGCGGTTGTTTAAAGGCACGTTGCGATTCTCGTTGTTCTTGGTTCCGGTCACAGTGACATACCTGTCC
>DATITS010000074.1:0-8094 GCA_035467535.1 Desulfobacterales bacterium | reverse complement strand
CGTCCTCCTCCATGTGGATGCGCCGGATGCGGATGCGCTGCCGCGTGCCGCCGACCTCGATCACGACCTCGCCGGGCTCGGCGATGGGCAGTTCGTACTGGGAGATCTGGTAGCCCTTGGGCAGGTCGGGGTCGAAATAGTTCTTACGCGCGAAGCGGCTCGCGCGGGCGATGGTGCAGCCGGTGGCGAGCGCCATGCGCAGGGCGTAGTCCACCACGGTCCGGTTGAGCACGGGCAGCACCCCCGGCATGCCCAGGCAGACCGGGCAGACGTGGGTGTTGGGCGGCGCGCCGAACTCGGTCGAACAGCCGCAGAAGATCTTGGTTCGGGTCTTGAGCTGGGCGTGAACCTCGAGACCGATGACGGGCTCAAATTCCATTGGGTCTCCCAAAACGGCTTCGTCTGAAGCCCAATTTCCGCGTTGCGCTTCGTCCCGCGGGCGCTGCGGCGTACAGAAAGTACGCCTCGCGCCGCGGGTACTCGCGCGCCTTGAACTTGGGCTTCAGACGAAGCCGCCTGATCGTTTATGCGAGCCACCTTAAATTCTAAGGATTTTTGCTAATAACCCCTGATTAGTCAAGCGTATTCTGGATTTCT
The DNA here is from genome assembly GCA_035467535.1 of Desulfobacterales bacterium. Lineage (GTDB taxonomy): Bacteria > Desulfobacterota > Desulfobacteria > Desulfobacterales > SpSt-501 > SpSt-501. The sequence continues at coordinate 7,497 of DATITS010000074.1, read as the reverse complement.
GGTGTTTGGTCTTTTAGCGTTAACTAAACAATAGAAGTGGTTTCACAACCTCGGATCACACCCGAGGGCAAGGCGCAGGCCGATTCGAAAGCGCAGCAACCACGCCAGTATGTGAGCATTTCGAGCGGTCTGCAACGCCGCCATCGGGGGTCAGACGGGGTTATGAAACCGCTTCTAAACACCGTCCTCATTCCTCTATCTCAAACGGCTCGAAGGGCTCGGTCGGTGCGTACCATTTGAAGAAATGGTTCATGATGAATTTGACGGTCTGCTTGTTCACGTGGAAATTCTCCCGGCCCTCCTCGAAATGCGTCTTCCCGGTGAGGGGCTGGTAGATCGTCGCCATTTCAAAAGCCGGGAAATAGAACACGTTCGGATGGCGTGCGACAAATTCGTCGGCCGCCGCGCGCAGGGTCGCCTTGGAGTTGCAGCTGGCGCTGATGACGTCCGCATCCGCGCGGAAGGTGGCCCAGAGGTTCACCGGCGAGACGGTCACGATGATGCGGCAGGCCGGGTTGTGTTTGGCCATGATGGCATGGATGCGCTCGAGGTTCGCGAGGTTTTCAGGGTACCGGCTCACCCGGAACTCGTAGCGGCGCATGTCCCCGCCCTCGTTGACGTAGGGCCCGGCCGGCAGGCTGATGACGGAGCCGTCCGCGCGGTCCTGCCACACCTCCGTGAGCCCCAGGGTCAGGATCAGCACTTCGGCGCGGGTGAGGGCGCAGCGGGAGTGTTCGCGGTGGCGCGCGAAATCGGTCTCGGCCGCAGCCAGGGTGTCGTAGTGGATGGTCCGGCGGTAGGGGTCCTGGATGCGGCCCGATGCCGGTGCCCGCCACCAGCGGACATCGGGCGCCCAGTGCTCGAACGTGTACTCGAAGATCTGGCGCATGCAGGCCGTGCTGTAGACCCGCTCCCAGGCGGCGCTGGCGTGGACGGCCGCCGGGTGGTGGGTCTCTTCGGCGATGTAGTTGAACTCCCGCTGCAGCAGGCGGCGCTTGATCTCGCGCGCAAAACAGGACCCCATCGAGGCGATCGGGGTCGCACGCGTGATGTCCAGCCCAAGGTCGGGACGGGACGGGAAGTTGCCGTCCGCCGGCGGGTTGTCGAAGGATCCCGGCCAGACCTGCCAGGGCTCGAAACGGTGAACAGGGTGCATCTCCGAACGGGCCATAGTGTCGTTTGCATCCTTAATGATTTAAAGGGTCGTGGATGTCGCTTCCCAAATCCCCCCACCCCCTTTGCTAAAGGGGGAGTAGGAGGGTCCCGGCGCCTTTCCCCCTTTGGAAAAGAGGGCGAAGGGGGATTTTGCCGTGAAAATCGCGGCCGGAAGCCGCTCCCACAATATAGACGTATAACAGTCCGCAGGCTCTTATACCAAATCGGCAGCGGTATTAAAAGGTTTCGCGAGGCAGAGGGATTCCTTGACAACATGGTCCGAATCTCACTATAAAATCAAAATAAGGGCGCTTTTTGCAAGCGCCTTTATTTTGGGAGGGGCATGGCCCGGAACTCAACCTACAACATCCTGATGTATTCCCACGACACCTACGGGCTCGGGCACATCCGCCGCAGCATGGCGATCGCCGCCCACCTGCTCGCACCCCGGGTGAACATCCTCATCCTGACCGGCTCGCCCATTGCCGGACGGTTCTCCTTCCCGGAGCAGATCGACTTCGTGCGCATCCCGGGGATGATCAAGAAGACCAACGAGGAGTATCTGCCGCTGTCGATCAAGATCAACGCCCGGCACGCCCTGGACATCCGCAAAAGCATCATCACCGCCACCGTCAAGAGCTTCCAGCCCCAGCTCGTGATCGTCGACAAGGAGCCCCTCGGTCTCAAGAAGGAGGTGCTCCCGGCCCTGCAGTGGATGCGGCGCTGCCGGCCCGGCACCCAGGTGATCCTCGGGTTGCGCGACATTATGGATGACGCGGCGACCACGAAGCAGGAGTGGCGGGACAAGGGCGTCTACCAGGTGCTCGAGGAGCTCTACAGCGAGATCTGGATCTACGGCAACCAGGAGTTCTACGACCCCGTGCGCGAGTATGACATCGCGGAGCCGGTCAGCCGCAAGGTCTGCTTCACCGGCTACATCCCGCGCAAGGTCCCTTCGTCCGAGGCCGTCCTGAACATCAAGCGGGAACACGGCCTGCAGGAGCGCGACAAACTGGTGGTGGTCACCACCGGCGGGGGCGGGGACGGCTACGCCGTGATGGATGCCTATCTTGCGATGCTCGAGTCCTCCGCCGTGCCGCCGGCCTTCAAGAGCATTCTGATCACGGGCCCGTTCATGCCGAAATCGGAGCGCAAAAAGGTCTACAAGCGCGCGCGCAAGCTCGGCGTGCGCATGTACCATTTTTACCGCCAGATGGAGAAGGTCTTCGCGGCCGCCGACGTGGTGGTCAGCATGGGCGGCTACAACACCCTGTGCGAGATTCTGAACCAGGGCACGATCAGCCTTGTCATCCCCCGTGAAAGCCCGCGCAGGGAGCAGTTGATCCGGGCCCAGACGTTCCAACGCCATAACCTGACCGACTACATCCCCTGGGACGATTTGACTCCCGTGCGGCTCCGGGACAAGCTGATCAAACTCCTTGAAGACCCCCAGCTCTACCACGATGCCATCGCCGATTTCCGGTTCACCGGCATTGAGACCATGAAGCAGCGCATTCTGGAGTTTCGGGGCCACAAGCCATGACCGCCGCGGCGAGGCCGGTGTTGGGGATGATCCTGAAAGGGTATCCCCGGATCTCGGAGACCTTCATCTCCAACGAGATCCTGCTGCTGGAGCGGCTGGGCTTTGCCGTCCACATTTTCTCCATGCGCCCGGGACGGGAGGAGTTCACCCACCGGAGCGTCAGCGAGATCCGGGCGCGCGTGGACTACCTGCCGGAGACGTTTTTAAGGAATGCCCACCGGCTGATCTTCCACAACCTTTGCCTCGCCATCCGCCGGCCCCGGCGGTATGCTGCCGGTCTGGAGCTGGCGCGCCGGCGCTTCCGGCGCACCCGTAACCCGGCGACCTTAAGGCATCTCCTGCAGGCAGGCACCCTGGTGAATCATTTCCTGCCCGGCACCGGCGTCGTGCACCTGCACGCCCACTTCGCCCATTCGCCGAGCTCGGTGGCGCTTTTCGCCTCGGAGCTGAGCGGGCTTCCCTTCAGCTTCACGGCTCACGCCAAGGACATCTACACGTCCGATTCCGCACAGCTCCGGGAGAAGATCGCCTTGGCGCGCTTCGTGGTCACCTGCACCGAGTACAACCGGCGCCACCTCCTCGAGCTGGCCGGAGGCGCACGGACGCCCATTCACCGCATCTACCACGGGATCGACACCCGTTTCTTCGATGGCGAAGGCCATGTCAACCACGCGCCGAACCCTCCCTTCCGGCTGCTCACCGTGGCCCGACTGATCGCGAAGAAGGGGATCCCCACGATTCTTGAGGCGCTAAAGATTTTGCGGGAACGGGGCGTCGCTTTCGACCACACCCTGATCGGCGACGGGCCGGACCGGGAGAGGATCGTGGCGCTCAGTGCGCGCCTGGGGCTGAGCGGGGTGTGCCGCTGGATCGGGAGCCGGCCCCACGAGGTGGTGCTGGCGCACTACCGCCGGGCGGACCTCTTCGTCCTGGGCTGCGAGGTGGCCGCCGACGGCGACCGGGACGGGATCCCCAACGTGCTGATCGAGAGCATGGCCATGGGGGTGCCGGTGGTGACGACGGCAGTCTCGGCCATTCCGGAGCTGGTGGAGTCGGGCCGGACGGGATTGCTGGTGCCGCCGGGCAATCCGGAGGCGCTGGCCGACGTCATGCTGACGATGCTCACGGATGCCGGCCTGCGGCGGCGGGTGATTCCCGCCGCGCGCGAGCGGGTGCTGCACGATTTCGACAACCGGGCGCTGGTGGGCCGGTTAGCCGAGATTTACCGGCAGGCGCTGGCCAGCTCACAAGGAAGTTGATCGCTTTTAACTACGAAAAGCAGATGCGTGGTTTCCTTTTTAGCGACCTTCGCGTATTTCGTAGTTTCCTCTTCCCCATCCATGCATAGCCCCGAGTAGTTACCTTTTTTTCAACCACCCTTGCGCGGTGAGCGACCGCAGGTCCTGGAAGTAGGCCTCGACCTCGAACTGTGCCGGTGCGCCCTCCGGCAGCAGGTCCTGCAGGCGCCCCACCAGCACCGAGGCGACCGCGTGGATGGCGTCGTGCCGGCTCAATCCCTCTTCCTGCAGCCTTGCCACGGTCTCCCGGACGGCCTGCAGCCCCTCCGCTATCTGGTTTTCCACCACCGCATGAAGTGCAGCGTGAATAGTCAGATTGGGCAGCTTGATCTTTGCGTGTCGATGGTAGTCTGTGACCCGGCGGATGCGCTCCTTTTCCTCCAGATCGAGCCATTCGGCCGCGTCAGGTGCCGTTTCGGGATCGTAAGTTTCCATGGTGTCCGGTATTGTAACTATTCAGGTTGATAGACCAAAGGCTGAAGGCTAAAGGGCCATTGAGTTCGTTGAGTCTGTTGAGTTGAAGCATGTACACGTGTCAGGGAAAGAAAGTATTAGACAGGATTAACAGGATTCACATGTTTTTCATCAGCGCTTTCCGGAAGAAAAAGAGATCCTGCACAATCCTGTAAATCCTGTCGGATAATTTTTCTTTGTTGCCCGGAAGGCGAGGCTGTTTTCCTCCGCCAGGTCGGCGGAGGAAAATGTCTGCGTCTGTCTGCGGCTGATACCCCTCTCTTTCACCTTTCGCGACCTCCGCGTATTTCGTAGTGCCTTTTTCCCATCCATTATTGTCTGCTGAGTCGTTACGATTTTTATAGGCTTCAGCCTTCAGCCTAAACACCTGAGCGGCTACCCGATATTTAAAGCGCCGCACGGTTTTTTGTCAAGCGGCGCTTCAACGCCGAGCCGTCCCCCGCCGGGCCGGCATCAGGGATCGTCCCGCGCGGGATTCATCTTCTCCACCCACCGGTAGAGCGCTTCCCGGTAGCGATACGCCAGCAGGACCAACACCAGGCAGGCACCGGCCACGACGGAGAGCAGCCCATAGCTTCGGTCGTAGAGTGCGGCCCCCTGGAGGCTGAGCATCAGGGTCCCCGGCATGCGTCCGATGCAGGCCATCAGCGCAAATAGTTTCAGGGGTAGCGTGCTGAGGCCCAGGGCCAGGCAGAGGTAGTCTTTGGGGAAGCCCGGGATGGCGAACATGATAAAGAGGGCGATGATACCCTGCCGGTTGATCAGCCGGTCAATGCGCTGGAAGCGTTCCTTCGATACGAGCCGCCGCACAAAGCGCTCGCCGAGCATCCGGCCGATGCCGAAATTGAGGAGCGAGCCGATGGTGAGACCGATCGTGGAATAGATGAATCCGGTGAGGGTCCCGAAAACGTAGCCCCCGATGAATCCCGTGGCCTCCCCCGGGATCGGCGCAGCAATGACCTGGGCGACCTGGATGCCGATGAACACGAACGGTGCCGCCCACCCGCAGGATTCAACGGCGGCGCGCAGCCACTCCCGGTCGGTCACCAGACCGTACCAGTGGCGGGCTTCCGCCCAGACGGCCGGAGTGGATGCCAGGATCCCCAGCAGCAGAAGCAAGGCGGCTGCCGCGGCCAGCCATATGGCAGTGGTTTTTTTCATCAGGATGTCCGTCGCGCTTGACTTTGGGAAAACACGTCTAAAACTGGATGGAAATACACGGGAATGGTCTGGGGCTGATGCTGACCTGACAGATGACAAAGGCGCGTTTCCGGGGCTTCGCTCCGCAAAACAAACAGCCGGTTGTTAGGGTTCACTGAGTTTCCTTTCTGTTGCGCCAGCCGACCAGCAAAGTGCGACCAGCCGCCTGCTGAAAGGTGAAAGCCGCTACTGGCGTTCAGGAGGAACTTATGCCTTATCCACGTCATTATTCCAAGCAAAACATATACACGAGAACCAAAACCAAGGAAGCCGTATGGCCGGAGAAGAAGGCAGATTATGTGACTCTGGTGCTGGTCTCGTTGGCTATCTCGACGGTCATAACCCTGTTCATCATCCCACAGCTACATCGATCCCCGTTTTTCTGAAGCACAAGTTCCCAGGGATTGATCCACATAGGGCCGGCGGCCTTCCCGTCAATCATACGGGGGGCCGCCCGGCCGCCGTCCCCCTGGAGATAAAGCGTCTGACCGTTCAGTTGGTATCGGCCGGAAAAGGTCTGCCGGCCTTGAGGCCCGACATTCACTTGCCGGAAGGTCCCGTCGGTGAAAAAATCAGCTACAATGTTCAGCTGGGCGTCCTTGTATTGCCAACTGCCGATGAGGGTGGTGTTGCTGAAAGCGGTTGGTGGGGCGAGCAGAAAGAGGAGAACCAGGCCGGGCGCCACGTATCTCATCAATGAGACCTCCGCAAGTCTTGGGGGCCATCTGCCGGGTGCGTGGTTGCGGTGCCGCATGGGTTGGCCTGTTCAGGACGCCTGCACCCTGTGAATGCAGCGCAGGTTAGCACATCCGGCCCTATGGCTCAACGACGTTTAGCGCGACCCTATCCGCTTGGCTCAGCAGCAACTGTTGATCGATGGCTTCGTAAAAATCCCAATTTCGGCGTTGCGCTTCATCCCGCTGTCGCTGCGGCGTACTGCACGTACGCCTCACTCCACGGGACTCGCGCGCCTTGAACTTGGGCTTTTTACAAAGCCATCGTACAAGCCCATCTTGAACGACTGGGATGAGATTTTGCATTCTATCGAAAAAATTCGGATGAGGGGGCGAGGGTATGCAAGCAAATGCAACGTCAAAATGGCTCTTGATTCTGGGCAGCATCAACATGTTTCTGGCAGTGGCGCTGGGGGCCTTCGGGGCGCACGCCCTCAAGGCCAGCCTGGCGCCGGATCTGATGGCGGTGTACCACACCGGCAACCAGTATCACTTCTATCATGCCCTTGGGCTCTTCGCCGTGGCGGTTTCCGCTGCAGGATTTCGGCCCTCACGGCTCTTCGATCTGAGCGGAGCCTTCATCTTGGCCGGGATCACTCTATTTTCGGGCAGCCTTTATGTGCTGAGCATTACCGATCAGCGCTGGATCGGAATGCTCACCCCCTTCGGGGGCACGGCCTTCATGATCGGATGGCTGCTGCTCGCCGCTGGCGTCTGGAAGGGCCGCAAGCCGTAGCCTGCGACGACGCCAAATCTGTATCGGAATTGATAAGAGGTCTCAATAACCGAAAACTATACATGATATTTACTGTTCAATCGGTCTTTCCCGCCGCGCTCGCGCTTAAATGCCGCCGCTATTGCTGACCCTCTCCAACGATGATGAATGGAGCCCAAAAAAAAGGATGCGCATATGCAGCCACCGTTTTACCCGTTGCTTCATCGCGGATGACCTGGTGGTCCAGCAAGTCCAAGGCCGATTTTCGCAACCCTTTTGACCTCGATAGCGTCGGGTCTTCCCTCTGATAACGGAAGATCCCAGTGGTGAGTTTTCGGGCAGAGGTCGTCTCCACGGGCCACATGGTTACGAGAAGAG
>DATITS010000073.1:0-13200 GCA_035467535.1 Desulfobacterales bacterium | reverse complement strand
GCGGCTGCGGGAGTGAAGCCGGCGGTGTCGCCGTCGAAGAGGGGGTAGAACGGGCTGCTGTCGAGGCGCTGGTGGAGCCACCCAGCGGAGGCATGGACGTCGAACCAGTAGCCCCGGCAGACGGCGGTGCGATAACGCACGAAGGGGCCGACCATAGTCATCAGGTCCGGGCTGTAGTAGCCGCCGTGCCCATAGGTGTAGAAGTCGCTGTTGCGGCGGAAGTGTTGGGCGGTTGCGAACAGGCCGTAGCTCAACTCGTCGCGGTCGAATAGCAGGGTTTGGCCGACGGCCGTGTCGAGGTGCACGGCCTGGTTGTCCCAGACACTGTCGCCCATGTAGTAGTCGAAACCGGCCGATCCGCTCGCCCACCACTTGCCCCCGAGCGGCCAGGTCTTGCCGGCCGCGATGCCGTTGCGGGTGACCCGGCCCCACTCGTCGTTGCCGTAGGGGTCTTTCTGGCCGACGTAGGACAGGATCGAATCCTTCACGTTGGTGCGGTGGACATCCACGTACCAATCCAATGCGCTCACCCTGGCCTCGAAGGTGGGCGTGGGGTCGACGGGCCCGTTTAAGGGAGTGGTGCCGATGTGGATGTCGGTGAAAAGCTCTCCCTCCATGGCGAACCCCACATCCGGCTGGACTACGAACAGGCGGTCTTCCAGGTCCTGTTTTTTCGCGGCACCGTCCAAAAACCGGTAATACCGACCGGCCTGTGGAATCGATGGTCCGCTGTTGCCGGAGAGATATCTGGGGGTGAGTGCTCCCGACCAATGGTTGCCGAGGGCGGTCGGGTAAACGAAGGTGATGGGTATGGCGGTTTCTTCGAGATCGCCGAACTTGCCGTCGCCCTGTTTGCTGCGGTGGTAGAGAAAAGCCTCCATGCGCGGCGAATCCGCGTTGCGAAAGCAGCGGTCGGGGTTGCGGTCGAGTTGGGCGGCCGTGACGGGCGCCCCGCGGTCGAAGAAGAAAGGCCCCATCGACGCCCGGATCTCTGGGTCGGGGTCGTTCGCCATGCGGTAGGCCATGCCGTAGGCCCGCTCTTCATAACCGGCCGCGGTGTAGACCCCAAGCAAGCCGGCAGCGAGTGACGGGCTGGGTTTTACGGAGAAGCTTTCCTCCATCAGCGTGCGGGCTTCATCCGTGCGGCCCTGTCGATAGCGCGTCCAGGCCAGCAGCTCTTTTCCGTTCTCGTCCGTGGGGTCAAGCGCCAGGAGTTTTTCAAGAGGCACGGCCGCCTGGTCCCATTGCCCGGAATCATAAGCTGCTGCCGCCTGCTTTCGGTAAACCAACTGCCTCAGTTTGCGGGTTTCGGCATCTTCGGCGATCAGACCCCGGTCGAATTGGTCCAGGGCAGTGTCGAACTTGTCGGAATTCAGGCGCGCATACCCCAGGCCCAGTGCGTAGTCCTTGTTGCCGGGGTCCTCTTGGATAAGGCGGGCGAAGCGTTTTTCTGCCTCGGCATACTCCCCGCGTTTGAAACGGTACCAGGCGAGCGCGGACAACGCGCCGGGATCCGCCGGCGATAACTTTAAAATTTTTTCTGCAAGCCGGGCCCTTGCGTCGGAATCCAGCATCTCATCATCCATCCGGCGCTTCAGGAGCTGCAGTTCGAGGGCGTCGAGTTCGGCGGCAGACGCCGGCGCGGTCTGCCGCAGCCCGCGTCTTTCTTTTTGGAGCAGCGACAGGGCTTCCTCGTCCGGAAGGGAGTTTATCAGCTCGGCGAGGACCCCCTGGCGCAGGTCCAAAGGCAGCGGGCAATCCAGGAGCCAGCGTCGCACTTCTGTTGCCTGCTGCGGGGCGCCGGCCTCAGCGAGCCGTTTGGCGATGTCGTGAAAAACGTCCGGCCGGACACAATCGGCGAGTGCTTTGGCATGGGCGTTCAGGAAGGCCGATAACGCCTGCGGGCCGGCTGTCGGGGCCAGGGATTGGTACTCCTTCAGGAGCCGGGCCTCCAGCAGGCGTTTTTCCCAGATGGCGCGCTTTTCAGGCGGAAGCTGCGCGATCTGTGCCCGGGCTTCCGACCACCGGCCGCTCTGCATCAGTGCATAATTAAGCGCGAGACGGGTTTCCGAGGGCCGATAGCCCTGATCCACCAGGTGTGTCAGGTGCGAAATGGCCTGATCGAGCCGGCCTTGCCTGATGAGGCTGTAGGCGAGTCCCAGCCTTGCGTTCAACGCCTCCTGACGATTGCCGGAGGCCGTAAGCGTTGCGAATGCCTTGGAAGCGGCGGCATAGTTGCCGCGGCGGTAGATCTGCCAGGCTTGGGCCAAAGCCGAAGGTTCGCTCCCGCCTGCCTCCGCTGGTGATTTCGCAGCGGCCGCCGGGAGCCGGGACTCCCATCCTTCCAGGATGTCGGCATCTTCGGGCGAAGTGTATTCCCAGAGCGGTTCGGCCAGTTCCACCCGGCTGTCGTGAGTCCTGGTGCGCACCTGCGCGTCCGAGCGGCGCTGGGAAACACCCTGTGTGTGGCCGTCGACACCCTGATGCGTCTCCTGCGGATCGCTGCGGAGCACCTGATCAAGGGGTTCCTGGCGGACCTGGGCCAATCCGAGCGGCGCAGAAGCGGACAGAAGCAGGATTGCGATCAGAAAAAGCCGATACATCACGCTCAATCCATCTTGCCTGTAGCAAGGAGGAAAAGGGTGTTGGAATAATAGTCCATCGGTTCGCGGGCTATCTTTGACCTCGCATCCTGAAACAGCTTCTGCGCCAGTGCATCCCGGCCCAAGCGTTGGGCGCAGAGCCCCATCACGGCGTAAAACCCCGCCGGCGCCTCCTCCACGGAAACCGATTCGTCAACCAGATTCACCCGGATCGGCAGGTAGCCGGCGCGCGCTACGAACTGGAGATAATCCGCGAAGGCGGACAGCGTGCCGCTTTCGCCATGCCAAGAGAGGTAGAGTGGAGCCCGGATAGCCTCATAGCCGAAAACCGGGCTGCGGGCAGCGGCGATCGTCACCTGCCCGTTTTCCAACGCCACCCAATCCGCCGGCAGTTTCAAGCGGGAGAAGGCCGCCTTCTCCAGGAGCCGCTCGCTGTCCCTTAGCGTCCGCTGCCAGAAGGCTTCGTCATCGGCCTTGGCGAACTCGGCAAAGGCCGGCAGCATCAGGTAGCCGGTGTTGAAAGAGGTTCCCGCCTGGCTGTTGAAGCCGTAATACGCCGGGGAGATCAGTTGAAAATCATCTGCGGTCACCGCCAGGTATGCTCGGATGTCGCGGATGATTCGCAGAGCAGCCTCGCGAAAGGGCGGATGCCCCCAGCGGTCCGCGGCCTTCAAAAGGGCGAAGGCGATGAGGATGTCGCCGTCGCTTGCGTTGTTGTAGTCGATGACATTCCAGCCGGCGTTGGGCCGCTCGCCCCAGGACCAGGCGAAGAGCGCATCGCGGCGCACCTGCAGGTTGTCTGTTGTCCACCTGAAAATGCGGTCGAAGGCGGGCCGGTCGGCGTTCATCAGGGCAAGGAGCAGGCCGTAGCCCTGGCCTTCCGAGTGGCTGATGGAATGCTGAAAAAAATCCACTATGCGGCCGTCGCCGGAAACGAACGTATGCTGATAGGTCTTCCAGTCTGCGGCCGGGCTTGACGCTGCAAGGAAGACCAACACTGCACCGAAAATTATGGACCACTTGAGAAGTTTAATCATGCCGAGTGCGTATGGCGGCGCTAAATGAGTGTTGAGGCCCTTTCTTGCGGGAGTCCCGCCGCGGCGGGATTGCGATCGTCGTTTCCGGAAGCCATTCCCACAAGGGTATTGGTCCATGACTGATCATGTGGCGCAATATGTCGTAAACGGATTTTTATCCAAGGATCATCCTGCGGATGGATTCAACCGCTGCTCGCGGCGGCGTTTCAGAATTTTCAGGATCAATCCGCACAGGACAAGCAATATCACCAACAGCGCGGCCAGCGACACGAAAGGGTGCGTGTTGATGTAGTTCTGGACCGCTGGCATACGGCCGGGGTTTCCCAGGTAATAGCTCGGGCCGATCAAGTGCGCCAGGGTCTGAGGCTCGGGCGTGTTCAGATTGATCACGAACAGATCGCCGCGGCAGCCGCCTTGAACGATGGGATCCCAGAGCATCTTGCTTCCGGTGAGCAGGTCTGCGGCGATGCCGGCGGTCAGGATGATCACGGTGCGCTCGGCGGCATCGGGGTGTTGGAACTGCATCAGGGCTGTGCGCCCCGGGCCCAGGGTCCCGGAGAGATCGGCCCCCACCGGGCTTGCGGCGTTCACGTCCGAGAGGTTCGGTGGCATCTGCTGCTGCGGGGCCGCCGCCTTGGACCAGAAATCGATCGGCGTGGCCTGCCGCGGTTCAGGCCGGAGCATCTGCGGAAACGACAATCTTAGAGGATCGATGCCGGCGATGGGGGCTTTTTCAATGACGGACTTGGGCAGGGAGGGCAGCACACCAACTACCAAGAGGTCCTTGCGGGTTTTTTCAGGCTCGTAACTCGCAAGCCATTTGAGCCCGAAGGGCGGAAACCCGATCTTCTGGGAGCTGAGGGCCACCACGTTCAGCGCGGCGTTGGCGGCTGCCAGGTTCTTCTCGGTCAGAACCACGGCCGCTTCGCGCAGATCAGGCCAGCGCCCCATGGGGAAGGCATCCTGGAAGAACAGGTCGAGCTGGGGCATCTTGATCCAATACGGCACATCCGGCAGGACCACCATGGAATCGTCGAAAAGGGTCAACCGCAGGTTTTCAGTCTGGATCAGGGTGCACTTGTCGGTGTGCAGCGGCGTGAGTTCGGCCTCGAAACCCAGCCGGTTGATGCCCGGTCTGAAGGGCGACAGGGGAATGTCCACCCGGTAACCCTTGAAATAATCGCCCCTGGGGTTGTCGAGACGCACGCCGGAGATAAATTCCCCGTTCAACTTGACGTTCAGTACGGAATCCGAACGCATGGCCGCACCGTAGGCCATGTGCAGGATCACGCTGACGAAGGTGTTGGGCGATAGATAGAGATTGGAGGGAAGCCGAAGCTCGACCTCGAGCGGCGGGGGGGATATGTTCCGGAACTCCGTTGTGCGCTTCCCGAGGCTTGCCAAGGTATAGGACTTCCCGGGCAGAAGCCCTCTTTGGAGCGCGTGTTCGTCCACTGCTGGAAGCTTCAAGGCCGCAACTCGGGTGGACGGGGAATCCGGGAGAGGATAGGAGAGCGAGGCAAGGGCAGCGCAAGCCGTTTCGAGTTCCGCTTCGTCTTTGGCGGAGACTACCACCAGCGCCCGGTGCGGGTTTTCGAGGACATCCGGCTGACCGGAACCCGGGGCGTTTTTCTTTTCAGGCAGATGACGGACGGCGATCACAGGCCCGTCGGCGGCCGCTGGCTCACCCGGGGCAATGGCCGGCAGGTCCTTGCGTGCCGCGATCACGATGTTGTCCATGCCGGCCCGCAGGGTGTGAGAGAGAACCAGCTCCGGCGCCCGGTACTCATAGCGCAGGGCAATGCCCGCTGCCGCAAGGGAGGCCGCCTTGAGATAACCGGGGCTCAGCTCCGGGATGACGAGGTTGACCCGGGTGTCAAAGATGTTCCGGGGATCGAACAGAAAATCGGCAATGGCCGAGACTCGTTTGGGTACGGGGACCGGCTCCAATTCAAAAATGAAATAGGCTTCGCCCAAATTCAACCAAGTCCACAGCTCGGGTGCAAACGGGTCTTCGCACTGCTCGTCGGTGTAGTGCTGCGAGACCCAGAAGTTGCAGGGGTTGTACCCGGTTTTAAGCAGCACGCCGGGGATGGGCACGGTCACCTCGCCCTCGGGGGTGTCCGGGTTCAGCCGCACCTGGGCGAGGGGCTGATCGTGGACGGTAAATATCAGCCGGGAGGTCCGGGGAATGAGGGCCGAGGAATTAACGTAGGTGAAATGCAGTGTTGCCTTCAGGACGTTCCAGCGCGCGGGAACAGGAACAGTGAAGCTGTAACTGTCCATCGTTCCCCGCAGCTGGTGATCCTGTACCGGGGCTATCTTTTTCAGAGGGACCCGCATGGTGGTCGCGGCCGAGGCATCGACAGCCAGTACCAAGAAAAAGCCCACAACCATCAACGCCTTGAAAGGTCTCATGGGGGCGCGCCTCCTTATTTATAACCGATCGATTTGTAAGATTTTATTATTAACCCGGTTGCAAAGTCCAGAAAAATACGCGCGATTCCGACGACATTGCGCAGGGAGCCTCTTCCCCCGATCGCGAGCAGGTTGATCAACCCGCTGAAGGAGCCGAGCGTTCTGCCGAACTTGGCTTCGTAGAAATATTTCAACCGGCTGCTGTCGCCGTAGACAAAACCGATGATCTGCCGGCGGCTGATCTCATTGGGCTGGTCAAACTCGCACCCCAGACTCATACCGACCGGAATACGGGCGCGGCGGATCACCCGGGCGGGTAGTGAAAATCGACGTTGCCCGCTGCCCTCCGCTTCAAGGACGATGCGGTCCCCGGGGATATCGAAGGTCCCCTCGGTCGTAAGTCCCGCCCCCGTGGTGGACAAGTCGGTAACGGTAGCCGCCATGCAGACATCCGCCCCGGGCAGACGGATCGAGATTGGCTCGCGGGTTTCGTAGCGGTGCGACCGGCGCAGCTGCCGCCGTTCCCACACAACTCCCAGGCAGCATAATGTCAAAAGCAGGTTAAAGGTGTTCCAGAGCAGACAGACGAGCACCGTATCCCAGAGCAGCGGGTCGTGGAAATAGCGCAACGCCCCCGCCAAATACCCTCCCACGGATAGCAGGAACATCCCGTAGAACGGGGCCGAGAGCGGCGTCAGGGAATCCTTGCGGCGCGGTATGCTCTTCGACGTGGCCTTGAAGATCGGCCGGTGCGGGTTGAGGAAGACGGAGAGCACCGCCGGGGCCAGGAAAATGCTTTGAATGGTTTCGAAGATCTCCGAGAAGAACGGATGGCGCATCCTGCCGTAGAGGTAATTGGAAGCATAATACGACGCCATCAAGTGGGGCACGGCATAGAGCAGGATCTGGTTTAGGGAGACGTTGTAGACCCGCAGGCCGAAGAACAAGAACATGAGGGGTGAAACGAAAAAAATGACGCGGGCAAAACCGAACAACCAGAACAAGCACAAGTTGAAATAGCAAACGCGTTGGCTGACCTTTAACCCCTTCCGCCGCAGGGGGTTTTTAAGAAGCAGGATTTGGGTCATGCCTTGGGCCCAGCGGCTGCGTTGCAGGATGAAGCCGTCGAAAGACTCAGGCGAGAGCCCCATGCTCATCGGCTTGTTGAGGTAGACGCTGTTGTACCCCTTGCTGTGGAGGGCGAGCGAGGTTTCCGCGTCCTCGGTAACCGTGTCTCTTGCCATGCCCCCGATGTCCAAGAGGGCGCTGCGGCGCAGAAGGGCGGCGGACCCGCAGAAAAAAGCCGAATTCCACAAATCCAGGCCGAGCTGCACCGCACCGTAGAACATCTCGTTTTCGTGCGGGCTGTGCCGGTGGGTTTCGAGGTTCTTCTCGATCGGAGTCGGGTTGATGAAGAAATGGGGGGTCTGCACCAGGCAGAGCTTTTCATCCTCCAGGAAAAAACCGACAGTGTTCCGCAGCATGTCCTGCGTGGGGACATGGTCGCAGTCCAGAAAGAGGATAAGCTCCCCGCTGCTGCTGCCGGAACCGGTTTTGACGCAGGCGGCCTTGTCGCGGTCGTTTTCATCATCCCGGGCGGTGCATCTGAG
Organism: Desulfobacterales bacterium; assembly: GCA_035467535.1. GTDB lineage: Bacteria > Desulfobacterota > Desulfobacteria > Desulfobacterales > SpSt-501 > SpSt-501. The sequence goes on along the minus strand of DATITS010000073.1, from coordinate 5,532 downwards.
CAGCCCCTCGTTGATGTTGCCGGCCTTGGCATACTGATTGGTTTCGCGTGCGAAGTAGTTCACCCCCAGCCGAGAGGCCATGGATTTCAAGGTGTCGGCCCGCTTTCGGGCGGCCGCGGAGCGCTGCGGGTCCGGGTCGTTGAGCTTCTGCGCGGTCCCGCCGTCGTCCAAGATGTAGATGTTCAGCTTTTCCTTCGGGTAGTCCAGTTGCGTGCAGGCCGTGGCCGTGACGTAAAGGACATCCACGTCTTCGTTGTAAGTCGGAATGAAGACGTCCACCGTCGGAAGGCGCTCTGGGTCGCTCGGCAGGGGCGGGATCTTCCGGGTGAGGGGTGCGATGTTCACGAACATGCTGATTACATAGGTGCAGATGCAGTATGTCTCGGCGAGGTACAGCAGAATCAGGAAGGTAAAATCCCAGCCGCTCTGGTAGCCGATGGTCTCCGTCGTGCGAAACACCCAGTAGCGCAGGGTGATGTAGGTTCCGATCACGATGACCCCGACCCGACTCCAAACGGGTTGAGCTTTGCGTGCCCAGCCCGCCAGGAAAAGAAGCACCAGCATCCCGATGCAAAGAAGAAGCTGGTTTTCCGAGGAAAGGCGCACAGCCGCCAGCAGAAAGACGGCCACGATCATACCGAGCGCCAGGACTTTCTGGAGTATGCCGGTCCAGCCTTGAGGTGCCTTGACCATCACCAAATCGGGCTCAGAAGTGTTTGGGTTCAAGCGATTCGCCTTCTATGCAGGTATGATTTGAAGCGCTCCATTGGACACCTCAAATCTCTTGGACGATAATATTTTCGAAAGCTTGATGCGGCAACCACACAAGCCGAAAAAGGACTGACCGAAATGGCTGCCAATAAAGAAGCAATGCGTCGCCTCACCAATTGGCCCAGGATTAGTGCCATCTTGAAAACTTAATGGAATTAAGATGGCTGAGAGGCGATTCCGGCCAGATTCGATTGAAACGTCGGATAGAAATTCACGTCGCGGTCGATGACCGTTTTTCGTTTGACGAGGGCGGGCGTGCTGCCGGGGTTGGTGAGGGTGACGGCTCCCCGGATGGTCACGTCGCTCTCGAAACGGACATCCCCGTGGATGGTGAGCGCGTCGCACTCGACAAGCGACGGTGCTCCCTCCGGGAACCGCGCCTCCAACTGGTCGAACTTGCCGTAGTACGTCGCGTCGAGCCTGATCTTGACCGTTTCGTTCCGGCCGGCCGATGCCCGGGCCGGGTTGATTCTCAGGCCCTCGCGCTCGGAGTAAACGAAACAGTCCGAGCGCACGGCGAGCAGGTCGTTGCAGGTTTTTACCGGCAGAAAGCGCGCGCGCGGCACGTTGACGGCGACCGCCCCTTCGAAGAGCGAGACGGCCGAGCCCATGGCGGTTTCGATCTGGTAAACGAGCGGGCTTTTCGCATCCCGCGGGTCGACCGTCTTGGGGTTCACGATCATGGGGAGGTCGATGATCCGGTGCTTCACGATGAGCGCCTTTAAATATTCCAGGTTGACCCAGATGTTGTTCGTGTTGAAATAGCGGTAGCGCCGGATGTCCTGGAAGGCGGCCATGTCCTCCGCAGGGCACTGGGCCGACTCCCGCAGGATGAGGCGGCCGTCGCGGAGGCGGGCGAGGTGCCCGCCCTTTTCGTCGGCGGGGGTCTTCTCAGCGACCTCCATCATGAAGGGTAACCGGTTTTCGGCGAAATACCCCAGCAATGCCTCGTCGATCCCGGCGCCCAGGTTGTCCGAATTGCAGATGAAGGCGTGGCGGACCCCTTCGTCCAAGAGGCGCTGGAGCATCCTGGAGGCGTACAGCGCGGCATAGACATCCCCGTGGCCGGGCGGGTTCCACTCCAGCTCCCGGTTGGGCGGCCACCTGACCGGCGCCAGTTCCCCCTGCAGGATCTTGGGGAACTTGTGCTGCAGAAAACACAAGGGCGGCCGGGACGGCTTCAACTTGTCGAGCGCAGCCAGGGTGGCCGTGTGCGTGTTGAAGCTGTTCATCAGGGCGAGCCGCGAGTTGCTGAGCTCGGCTTGGCGCAGGAGGATTTCCAGAAACGACCGGCCCTGCTTGACCTTGAGCAGGGATTTCGGCCCGGTCAGCCCCATGGAGGTCCCCAGGCCGCCGTTCAGGACGATCCGGACGGTCTGATTCAGCACGCGCCTTCCGGCCCCCGCGTATCGTTCAAGCGCCTCAGCCCGGGGAACGTCGGCGGGGTCGATCGGCAGGATGTCGACGTCGTGGATGAGTCCGGTCGCGCCGCCCACCAGCTTCCGGTAATAATGGGCGAAGGTGTCGAGCACCAGCGGCGTCAAGCCGGCCTTCGCCATCTTGGCGGTGAACTCCCCCAGGTGGGGAATCATCGGCTCCTGCGGCATCGCGTCTTCCTGCGCGTCAGTCGAGCGGCACGATCCAGCCCTGCGGGCCCTCGGCCCGGCCGTACTGGATGTCGGTGATGGCCTTGTAAAAGCGACTGGCCAGCGCGCCGACCTTGCCGTCGCCGACCGTGATCGCACGCTCCGCGTATTTGATCTGGCCCACCGGCGAGATCACGGCGGCCGTCCCGGAGCCGAACACCTCCTCCAGTTTCCCGGTGGCATTGGCGTTCAGCACCTCCTCGATCCCGATGCGGCGCTCGGAGACCTTGAGGCCCCACATGCGCCCCAGCTGCAGGACCGTGTCCCGCGTGATGCCGGGCAGAATGCTGCCCTGCAGCGCCGGGGTGATGAGTTCGCCGCCGATGACGAAGAAGATGTTCATGGCGCCGACCTCTTCGATGTACTTGCGTTCGACCCCGTCCAGCCACAGCACCTGGGTGAAGCCCGCATCGTGGGCTTTCTGGCCCGCCAGGAGGCTGGCGGCGTAGTTGCCGAGGGTCTTGGCTTCCCCGGTCCCCCCGGGCACGGCGCGGACGTGCTCGGTTTCGACCAGGATCTTCACCGGGTTGAAGCCCTCGGGGTAGTAGGCGCCCACCGGCGAGAGGATGATGAAGAAGCGATAGGTGTGGGAGGCGCGCACCCCCAGGAAGGGGTCGGCGGCGAAGATGGTCGGCCGGATGTACAGCGAGGTCTCCGGCGCCCGCGGCACCCAGTCCTGTTCGACCTTGAGCAGTTCCTTCAAGGCCTCGAGGGCGAGATGCTCGTCGAACCGGGGAATGCACATGATATCGTTGGAGCGGTTCAAGCGCCGGAAGTTCTCCTGGGGCCGGAAGAGCTGGATGCGGCCGGCCGCCGTGCGGTAGGCTTTGAGCCCTTCGAACACGCCCTGGCCGTAGTGCAGCACCATGGTCGCCGGGTCCATGGCGATCGGGCCGTAGGGCTCGATGCGGGGGGTGTGCCACCCCTTGTCGGCGGCATAATCCATGTTGAACATGTGATCGGTGAACTTCGTGCCGAAGCCGAGTTTGGTTTCGTCCGGTTTGGGTTGCGGTTGCCGGGCCGGCGTGGTCGAAATCTTCATTGCTCCCCTCTCGTCGATGATGTCATCTCATAAAACGGATTAATAAAGCGGGCCGAATAGGATGAAATCTTACGATATCGCATTTTTTCATGAAAAATCAAGCTGAAATTGTTACATGAAGTTGACTTTGTGCGACCATGTGGGATAAGGACGGCTGTGACGGCCGGCACTCCCATGGCCTCATCGGTGATAAAAGCGCCGGTTGCGGCGCGCTTCGCCGCACACCAAACCCAACACTTTCAACACCAGGGACGTATCCATGGAGCAACTCAAAGAGGGACCGATTCAACCCGTGAGGCTCGGCCCGGACAGCCGGTTCACGTTTCGCTGCCACAAGGACGTGGCCTGTTTCACCCAGTGCTGCCGGGGGATCAACATCATCCTGACCCCTTACGACATCATCCGCCTCAAGAACCGACTGGGGCTCTCCTCCGGGGAGTTCCTGGCCGTGTACACCGATCCCCAGATCCTGGAGAAGACCGACATCCCGGTGGTGACCCTGAGGCTCATGGAGGCAGAAGGCGCGGGGGCTGACAGTAAGCCCTGCCCCTTTGTGCGCCCGGAGGGCTGCCTCGTATACGAGGACCGGCCGACCTCGTGCCGGTACTACCCTCTGGGGGCCGCCTCTCTCTCGTTCAAGGACGACCCGGACGGCGAGGAGTTCTTCTTCATGGTGCGCGAGGCCCACTGCCTGGGTTTCGAAGAGGATACCTCCTGGACGGTGCTCGAATGGCGCCAGGACCAGGGGGTGGACGGCCACGACCGGATCAATGCCCAGTGGGCCGACCTCATCGTCCGCAAACGCTCCTTCCCGCCGAACATGCACTGGACCGAGCAGACCAAGCAGATGTTTTTCCTGGCAAGCTACAACATCGACAAGTTTCGCACGTTCGTCTTCGAAAGCTCGTTTCTCAAACGGTACGTCGTCGATGCCGCAACTCAGGAGCGGATCCGCAACGACGAGGTGGCCCTGCTGGAGTTCGGGATGAAGTGGCTGAGGTTTCTGCTGTTCAAGGAAGGCGATTTTCAGAAAAAGGGGTAACGACTCAGGTCTCAAGGAAAACGCCGGAATCGTGTTGAAAAGCGATTCCGGCGTTTTGGTTTTTGGGGGGCTCAACCGGCTGTTGCGCCGGTTCCGGTTTAATACTCGGTGTAGCAAAGTCCTTCCCAGCACTGCGGGTTTTCCAGCCGCTGGGCGATGTCGACCCCAAACGCGTCGGCGACCGGTTGGAATAGTTCCGGGGCCGAGCGCTGCACGCTGCGGGCGGTCGAAAGGACCTGGGTGAGGCCGTTGCGGGTCATTTTGCCCAGCGGCGGCTTGCAGCCCCCCGCAGGCATTCCCAGGATGGCCATGAGAGTCTTATACGCCACGGGGTTCCGGGCCCGGCACGCCACCTCGCCGTAGGGGGTTTTTTCCACGGTCTTGACCGTGACCAGATTGAAAAGCGGCTCGAGCTTGGCGGCCAGGGCCTTGGCTTCGGCGTGGCGGCCGCTATTGAGCAGGCTCACCATTTCGGCAATGGCCCGGGGGGCGACGTTGGAGGCCACCGAGATCACGCCCGCCGCCTTGACCGCCGGGTCGGCCATCATCGCAAGCGTCATGCCGTCGTCACCCGAGAGAATGGTGAAGTCCGGCCCACAGCATTCGCGCGTGCGCCGCATGTTCTGGATGTCGGCTGTGGCCTCCTTGACGGTGTTCACGTTCGGGTAGTGCTTGAACAGCAGCGCCAGGTCCTCCGGCAGGAGCTGGGTCCCGGTGCGCCCCGGGATGACGTAGGGGATGATGTCCAGGCCGGGGAAGGCCTTGGCGACGGGGGCGACGTATTCCCGGCGGATCTCGAGCGAGCTCGGGCCGTTGTAGTAGGGGTCCACCAGCAGCACCGCCTGGCAGCCGCAGTGTGCCGCGTGCCGGGTGCCTTCGAGGGTCTCGGCGGTGTTGTTGCTGCCGGTGCCGGCGATGCAGAGGCACTTGCCGGCGGCCTTCCGGGCGATCCGTTCCGTGATCCCGTTGTGCTCGTCCCAGGTCAGCACGGGGCTTTCGCCGGTCGTGCCGACGGCCAGAATCCCGGTGAT
>DATITS010000072.1:0-16404 GCA_035467535.1 Desulfobacterales bacterium | reverse complement strand
AGCCGGAATCCAGCAAGGCCGCCGGCCTTCGGCCGGTTTGAACGAGAATGAAACTTTAGCTTGTACTGACTGCCGAGTCCTTACTAAAGAGCAGACTGGAAACGGCAGCAGTTAAGGTCCCTTTTACACTGGAGCATATTGCCCCTAATCCAGCATGGCCCCGGGCTGCTTTTGAACACTGATGAGGCGCTATGCACTCTCCCATAAGAGAATTTTATACAAGCCATCCCGGGCTGTCGTTTCTGCACTTCAGCAAAGGAGAAGGATAACGATGCCCAAGAAGAACGTTACAAGAAAAAGCCGCAAGCGGCAATCCCACTTGTTGAAAACCATTCAACCCGATGCGGCGGGAATCGATCTGGGCTCACGCGAGCACTGGGTTGCCGCTCCACCGCTACCGGACGGCTCCCCGAGTGTAGAGCGTTTTGGCACCACCACTCCTGAGCTGTTGCGTCTTTGCCAGTGGCTTAAGCAGCAGCACGTCACGACCGTGGCCATGGAGAGTACCGGTGTGTACTGGATCCCCTTATTTGAGATCCTGGACAGTCATGGATTTGAAGTCCATTTGGTCAATGCCCGTCAAATTAGCCATGTGCCCGGCCGCAAGACCGATATGCTCGATTGCCAATGGCTTCAACTGCTACACGCCTGCGGGCTGCTACGCGGTTCATTTCGCCCTGGCGATGAGATCTGCCGGCTGCGTGCCCTCATTCGTGAACGCAATGGCATTGTGGAGCAACGTTCGGACTGGGTGCGGCGCATGCAAAAAAGCCTCGATCAGATGAATGTGTGTGTGCACCATGCCGTCTCGGACATTACCGGTGTTACCGGTATGGCCATTCTCCGCGCCATTGTTGATGGTGAACGGGATCCCCGAGTGCTGGCGCGTTTGCGGGATCGCCGTTGCCTAAAATCCGAAGAGCAGATCGTTGCGGAGCTGACGGGTAACTGGCGCCCGGAGCATCTTTTCAACCTCGGGCAAGCCCTTAAGATTTACGATCAGCTCAATGGTGTGATTTCAGACTACGACACTGAAATCCTTCGGTGCATCGATTCTCTGCAATCTGCTGTCTGCGAGGATTCATCGGCACCCCCACCGGCATCTAAGGCCAAGGCAAGTAAAATCTCCCAGCGAGGCCAGGAGTCCTTGCGTCAGGCCCTCTATCGCATGTCGGGCTTTGATCTGACCACCATCGACGGCATTGGAGTGGATACCGCTGCGGTTGTCCTCAGCGAGCTCGGCCCTGATTTGTCCACATTTGCCGATGAAGGCCGCTTCGTTTCATACCTGCGCCTGGCGCCAAACATGTCTATCAGTGCCGGCAAGAAAGTCCCGGGCAAATTCAAGGCGGTCAGCTCCACACGGGTTTGCAATGCACTGCGCATGGCTGCCACGACGCTGCGCACCTCCAAGACCGCCCTTGGCGCCTACTATCGCCGTATTGCCTGGCGCAAGGGCGCCTCGGTTGCCGTTTTTGCTACAGCCCGCAAACTGGCTCAACTCGTCTACCGGTTGATCCACTACGGGCAATCTTATGTCGATGTGGGTGCCAAGGCCTACGAGGCGCGTTGCGCCCAGCGTCGTTTAAGCTCATATGCAAGAGCACTTAACGAGTTAGGGTATAAAATCGAGCCCTTAACTGATCAAAAAAGCCTCGCAGCCATATGAAGTTTCATAAGAGTGGCTTTCTGGATGCCGGATCAAGTCCGGCATGACGGTACTATTTCGGGACAGTTAATAATTGTCGTACCGAGTGATTTCGGGCTATCGCGTGAAAGTCGACAGCCTAAAGTGTGCTAAGTTTGACAATTGCTCCCTTTTTTTCTATCTTCAAATTTTTGTGAAGTCGAAATCATTCCGCGGCCCGGCGGTGTCCGGCCAAGATATCATGAGACAGGGTGTGTGTTATGCCGTCAGCCGGTCGAACTGCCGCTGAATCGAAAACCAAGGGCGCGGGACTCGTTCTGGTGTTTCTGCTGATCTGGGCGTTGGCGGGCTGCTCGGCCGCGAGAAAAACAGCCGACGTGGTCGTGGAGACCTCCAGCGACGTGGTCGACTGGGTTCTGCCGGCGGGGCGGCCCGATCTGCGGCAGACGGTTGCGCTGATCGGCGTCGAATCCTCCCTGCCCTCCGTGCAGGCCGGTTTCGCAGACCACTTCCGGCAGGCGCTACCGGGGTTTCTCAAAAAGGAGTGCGCTGAGGCCGTGATCGACGAGGCGGCAGCAGGGGTTGTGAAAACGCCCCCGCGGCTGCCTTCCGGCCTGCTCGACGGCTACGCGCTGGCGGTTTTGGGCCGTCAGCGCGGGGTGAATTTTTTTCTGATCGGCACCCTGGTCGACGTGCGGGTCAAGAGTGAACCCAAGGGCTTCTGGCTCTGGAAGGACACCCGCTATTCCATCCAGACCGTCGTGCGGCTCGAACTCGTCGATTCCGCGACCGGGGCCAAGATCCTGGATGACACCTCCCGCACCGAGACGGAGATCGACAGCGTCAGATACGAGGAGATCGAACAGTTCAAGAACATCCAGCTCGCCGACATAGGCTCGTCCATCACCGGGCTGTTCCGCAAGGGCGGCAAGCTGGTCTGCACCGCGATGCACAGCCTGCCCTGGCAGGGTTTCGTGCTGGCCGCCGAGCGCGGGCGCATCACGCTTTCCGCCGGGAGCAGGACGGGGCTCTCCGCCGGCAGGATGCTCGAGGTCTTCAGTGCCGGCCCCGTCTTCACCAGCAAGGACGGCCAGCGCTTCCTGTCGGTCGGCGAGAAGATCGGTGAGGCAACCCTCACCACGGTCGCCGAGGACCGCGCGGAGGCCGCGTTCGGCGGCTGGGAACGCCTCAAAGAGGGCGGGACGGTGCAGGTCAAAAAATAGAAGTGGTTTCATAACCCCGTCTGACACCCGATGGCAGCGTTGCAGGCCTCTCGAAATGCTCACATACTATCGTGTATGCTGCGCTTTCGAATCGGCCTGCGCCTTGCCCTCGGGCGTGATCCGAGGTTGTGAAACCACTTCTATGCGTTTCAGTTCTCGCGCCCGAAGGCCTCGATCAACTCATACGCCTGCTCCATGCAGGTGATCTGCCCCGCCGCGCATCGCAGCACGGCGCCGTTTCGCATCCCTTTGACAAACCAGCCCAGACGGCGCCGTATCAACCGGGTAGCGGTTTCCCGCCCGAAGCACTCCACGGTCAACTGGGTATAGCGCCGCAGGACCTTGAGGCGGTTGGCGATCGTATCGGCCGGAACGGCTTCCCCGTGCAGCCGCAGCCCGATCTCGGTGAAGATGCGCGGGTAGCCGATCGCCCGGCGGCCGACCATGATCGCATCGCAGCCGGTTTCGAAGAGCATCCGCGCGGCGTCATCGGCGCAGGCAATGTCGCCGTTGCCGATGACGGGTATGGAAAGCTGCCGCTTCAGGGCGGCAATGACCCCCCAGTCCGCGTGGCCGCTGAACTTCTGGGCGGCCGTGCGCGGGTGAACCGTGACGGCGTCGACCCCGCAGCCCTCGGCAATTTCGCCGAGGGCAAGGGCCTGCCGGCCGGAGCCGTCCCAGCCGCTTCGGATCTTGATCGTGAGCGGACTGCGCACCGCGTGGCGGACGGCCCGCAGCATCTCCTCGGCGCGCTGCGGTGTCCGCATCAGGGCCACCCCCGAGCCCGTCTTGATCACCTTTTTGACCGCGCAGCCGAAGTTGATGTCCAGCAGGTCCGCGCCGGAGCCTTCCACGATGGCCGCCGCCTCCGCCATTACGGCCGGGTCGGAACCGAAGAGCTGGACGGCGAGGGGTTTTTCCGCCGGCAGGCTCCGCAGCAGGGCCAAGGCGTTGGGGGCGCCGTGGACCAGGCCGTCCGCGCTCACCATTTCCGAGGTGACCAGGCCGCACCCGGCCTCCTTGGCCAGCAGCCGGAAGGGCAGGTTCGTGATGCCGGCGAGCGGCGCCAGAATGACGGGGTTCTCCAGATGCAGGGGGCCGATGTTCATGGGGGAAAGAGGGTTCCAGGGTTCAAGGTTCATGGTTCAGGGTTCGAGACTTCAGACGTCCCCATGGTATTTTGTTCGGCTTCAAGCCTCCGGCCTCAAGCTTCAGGCTTTTTGGCCGTCGGACTCGCATAGCAATAGAGGCAGCCGTGGCCGCACGGGTGGAGGTGATAGGAGCCGATGTCAACCGCCACGCGGCATTCGCACCCGGCCCGGACGCGCTGCCCGGTGTCGTGGCGCAGCGAGAGTTGGCCGCCGAAGAGTTCCATCAGCAGGCCGCTCGGGATGCAGGCCCCGGCCTGGACGGTCGATCCGGCGGGCAGCGCGGCGAGCAGCTCCTTTTCGCAGCAGGCGAACAGCCGGATGCCGCGCGCGGCCAGCAGCGCTTCCATGCGCAGCAAAACCGTGGCCTGTTCTGCGAGCCCAACCTCCACGAACGCAAAACCCGCCAGACCTGACGTCCTCCGGCCGATTTTCGGGTAGTCGTCCATGATGCTCGCGGTGCAGCGACGGATGCCCGCGGCGGCGGCGGCCGTCGCTATGCGCGTCACGTCGCCGAGGTTGTCGCGGATCTCTCCGCCGTTGCGGCGGAAGAGGCAGACCGGGTCGAAACGCCAGTTGACCGCGCGCGGCCCGTAGGTCGCGCAGAGATGCCGAAGCTGCTCTATCCGTGCCGCGAGGGGGGGCACCCCGGGCTCGAGCACACGGTCTTCCGAGGTGATGGTGAACTGGAAGAACAGGTGGTAGCCCATTTTCTGCAGCCGCGGGCCGTAGCCGCCGTCGATGAACGGGCCGAAGTTTTTCGACCAGAAAACGATGGTGTGCACGGGCGGGGTCGTGGCCGGGATGCGGGTGGCTTTTCGGCTGTAGGGGTTGACCACCTCGAATTCGCCCCGGGCGATCCCCTCCATGAACCACGGCATGTAAAAGGCGGGGATGTCGGTTCGCCGCGAGGCGGAGAGAACGATGTTTTTCACGCTGATAAGGTTCGAATCGGGTTATCGCTTCTTGAGGTCTGCGAGCGAGATCACCTTGGCCCCGGCGGAGTCTTTAGCCGGCGCCTTGGGCTCCGGCAGTGTTTCGGGGGCGGCGGCCTCCTCCGGCACCTGCACTTTTTCCAGGCGCATGCGCTTGCCGTTCATGGTGAACTCACCGCCGTCGATGTATGCATCCCTCAGGATCCACGTAACGACCTGCACGGGCATCTGCAGCAGCAGCAGCCGGACGTGATACCAGTTGGGCTTGTGGTCGGGCTCGATGCCCTCGATCCGCGCAAAAGCGAGCGGCTTGTCTTCGAAATGGATCAGGACGATGTCTTTTTCTCCGGCCATGTCACCCCGTCAGTTTTCTTGCGAGTTGCGCCGCACCCGGCCGATCTGCAATTCCCGCAGCGGGACGCGATCGGGGTCGGGGTGTTTCCCTTGTCATCTATATACCCGATCCGGGGAAAGTTCCAGACCGGGAGCGTGCGGCAAGGCCGGTGTGCCGTGGAGCCCGGTTTTCGGCCTCCACGTCCGGGTGGCGCGGCGAGTCCCTTTAGTTTTTTGACTTTTTGGCCGATAGTGTAATAGAATTATCCTATCTCGCTGAGCAAAAGGGGACTTCCATGATGCCACGGCAATTCGTTTTCGCAAGGTGCATGATCTGCTTTTTGAGCCTCGTCCTCCTGGCGCTGCCGGCCATGGCCGCCGACACCACCGCGGCCAAATCCCGGAAAGCAGCAGCCGGACCGGAACCAAGGGATGCCGAGGGCTGGTTCCGCAAAGGCGCCCTCGTTGCGACCTACGGCAACAACAAGGCGGCCGTCGGCTATTTCACGAAGGCCATCGCGCTGGACCCCAACCACGACGGCGCCTGGTTCTCCCGGGGCGTCTCCTACGGCCAACTGGGCCTTTACCCCCAGGCGGTCGAAGGCATCAACCGGGCGATTGCCATGGAGCCTCAAAACGGTCTTTATTATTACGGCAGGGCCAGGGTGCTCCTGTTGTCCGGCGACCGGGAAAAGGCGCGGGATGATTTCCGCAAAGCCGCCGACCTGGGGGACGAAGACGCGCAGAACTACCTGAAGAAAAATTCGAAGTAGTCTGTTTGTGCCCAATGAGACAGGTGCAGGGTCCAAGGTATAAGGTGCAAGGCTTCCTTGCACCTTGAACCCTGCACCTAGTTTTTCACGCCACAATCACCGCCTGTGAGTGCTTTCCGTCGATCCTGATGGTGAGGGGTTTGGCCAGCCGGATGTGCCGGAGATAGGTGGTGGCCGCTTCCGTGGGCTGCGTCAGCAGCCAGTCCCAGTCGATGAAATCCGTCCCGTTGGCCGCTGTGGTCAGGTAGCTGATATCCAGGGACGTGATGTTGTGGAAGAAATGCGAGCCCTGGGACGGGTCGGCCCGGAGGGCCTCGGTAGCTGTCTCCACCATGGCCCTGACCCCGGAGATGTCGTTCCACTTCACCGGGATGCCGAGCCAGCGGTCGGCCGAGCCCCAGCGGCCGGGACCGATCAGCAGATACTTCCGCCGCTGAGCCTCGAGTTGCTTGTTGAGCCGCCCCACCTCGGCTGCAACGTCGACCGTGCGCGCCGCCTCGAAGGTGGCCGGGTTGACGAAGACGATGTCCGCGATATCGTTGACCTCCCCGTTGCCCAAGGCCATCGTGGAGTAGCAGAAGGCCCGTTCGATCTCCTCCGGCAAGATCTCGATCTCCAGTTTCTGCCGCGCGACAGCCATCGGGCGGATCTGCAGCAGGTCGAATTCGGGTTTTTGACCGGCCGCCAGGTTCACTGCGAACTCGATCTCCACCGGGCACCCCATGCCCCTGCGGCCGGTCTCCAGGATGTCCGAAAGAATCCCTGGCAGGGGGAAGGCCTGGTACTTCAGGATGTTGGCGAAGGTGACGACCGGGAAGCCGCCGCTCTGGGCCCCGTCGCGGATGCGGTGCTCCTGGGGGTAATAGGTGCTCGAGATCGCCTGCACGCAGGCGTTGTCGTGGAAGTCGTCGACGGCCAGCCGGGCCAGGGTGGGGTCTTCGCCGATGCTCAGGTTTTCCGGGAAATCCGTCAGCTTCAGCGCGTAGAGGAAGCGTTGGGCGTTCTTCAGGATGTCGTCCACGGTGGAGAACTGGGGCAGAAACTGGGGGTACTTCGGCGAGAAACGCAGCGAGGTGCCGCCCTCCACCACGGTTTTGCCGAGGCCGAGCGCGATGTGGGCGATGCCGTCCTCCGGCTTCATGTAGCCGATCGGGTAAAAGTTGTAGGACTGAACCACGCCGGCCAGGGCCGGGTAGAAGTAGTCCCCGCAGGCCTCCCCGGTCAGGTGCTGGATGACCACCGCCATCTTTTCCTCCTCGATGCGGTGGTAGGTGCTGCGGGCGAAGGCTTTCGGGCTTTCGAAATAGGTCGAGGCATAGACCAGCTTGACGGCGGTGATCAGCCGCGCCAGGCGCACGGCGGGGTCGGGGTGGTTGTTGGCGAGCATGATGGTGCGGTAGATCCCGGCAAACGGCTGGAACTGGGCATCTTCGAGCAGGCTCGACGAGCGCACGGCCAGCGGGCAGGTCGTGTGCTCCATGAAGACCGACAGGCTCTGGGTGAGCCAGTCCGGGAAACGGGCGGCCATGCAGGCGGCGGCGATTTCCGTGTCGTTCGCCTCGCGGGTTGCGAATTCGGCGAGGCGGTTGTCGCCGATGAAGGCGTCGAAACCCTCGGTCGAGACGGCGACGGTCTTGGGGATGCGGATGTCCACGTCCTTGTAGCGGGCTTGAATTTCCGGGTGCTGCTTGAGCAGCGTCGAAATGAATGCCAGCCCCCGGGCCTTCCCTCCCAGGGAGCCGCGGCCGATCTTGATGAAGTCCGCGTCAGGGTCGAAACCGCCCGCGGTCATCTCAGTGATGATGCCCTTCTGCCGCCCCATGCGGCGCTCGGCGATGCACTGCACCAGGTGGGCTTTCAGGGCCTGCGTGCTCGGAAAATCACTGACCTTCAACGGCTTCAGTTTCGAGGCCAGCATGACCTCGGAGCGGGCCATGAACCAGCTGGAGAAGTGGTTGCGCTGCGCGTGGTGGTCCACACACTCGTCCGGAAGGGAGGGCAGCAGCTTTTCCATGGCGCGCAGGTTCGAGGCACGGGCGATTTCATGGCCATCATCCGGGTGACGGAAGACGAAATCCCCGAAACCGAGGTACTGCATGAAGAAGTCATGGATTTCGGCGTTCAGGGTCGGAGAGTTCTTGTTGACAAAGACCGCCGGGATATGACGCGCCCTCTCGCGGTTGGCTTCCTCCGAGCTCAGGTTGAGCAGCGGCAGGTCCGGGTTCTCCGCGCGGATCGTCTCGAGCAGCGAAAATCCGGCCTTTTCGTCCACGACACCGTTGTGCGGGAAGCGCACGTCGGAGAGCACGCCCAGGAGGTAGGGCTGGTAGCGCCGGTAGAGCTCCACGGCCTCTTCGTAGGATTCCGCCACCAAGACCTTCGGCCGGGCGCGCATGCGGAAGATGCGGTGCTCGTCGTTGACCGACTCCTCCATGGCGGCCTGGGTCTGGGTGACGATCTCCTTGTAGAGAATGGGCAAGAGCGCCGAGTAGTGAACGGGCGAGTCCTCCACCACGATGATGACCCGCACCTTGGCCCGCTCGGTGTCGTAGGCCACGTTCATGCGGTCCTCGAGGTTTTTGATCAGGGCCAGCAGCAGGTCGGAGTTGCCCTGCCACACGTAGATGCGGTCAATGGACTGGCGGTCGGAGGCTTTGTGGTCGAGCACGTGCTGCCCCGTTTTGTGCACCAGGAGGAACACCGGCAGCTCCGGGAAGTTGTCCTTGATCGTGCGACCCAGCACGTAGGCGTCCGTGTCGTCCACCAGGGGCATGGTGATCACGAGGTCGAACTTCTTGCGCCGCAGGGCGTCGAGCGCCTCGGCGGATGTCGACACCCAGGTGAGCATCGGCGGCCGGGAGAGGTTGAGGCCGCGGTACTCGTGGATAATACGTTCGGCGAGCCGGCCCTCCTCCTCCATGACGAAGGCCTCGTAGGGGCTGCTGACCAGCAGGATGTCGGTCACCTTGCGCGCCATGAGCTCATGAAACACCTTGAAGGACAGGTCGAAGTCTTCGCGGCTGGCGATCAGCGGGAATGGCGTGGTCATGAGAGATCTCCCGGAAAAATCGTTTGTTAAGGTAACTGCACAGAAGTTTAGGCTGAAGACTGAAGGGGAATAATGGTCATTGATGACAGCATCACCTGTCAAGGTATCCAAACGATTTTGGCTCTGTGTGATCGTGCATTTTTTTCTTTGCCGTCTACCTACCTTCAGCCTTCAGTCTATCCACCTGAGTAGTTACCTTGCCACTATAGAGGGGTGTTCGCGGAATTTCAAGAAAACTGAGAGGGTGCGGCGGCTATTCCGGGCCGACCCGCTTTCCCTGCCGGGAATTCCGCCGCTCCAATTCGGCCCGGATCATGTTCAGCGTTGCGGCCTTGTCGAGGCACCAGGCCGGTGCCGCCAGCTCCCCGGGGTGAGGGTCGCCGGTGAGTCGCTGAACGACGACGGCGGGGGGGAGGTGCTCGAGGAAGTCGCAGGCAAGCTCCACATACTCCTGCTGCCCGAGGCAGCGGTATTGCCCCGCCTGGTGGAGAGCCGCGAGCCGGGTGCCCTTCACCACGTAGAGGCTGTGCAGCTTGATGCCGTCGATCCCGGCCTCGGAAAGGCTGCGGGCGGTGAAGTGCATGTCCGCACGGCTCTCGCCGGGCAGGCCCAGGATGACGTGCGCGCAGATTCTGACCCCGCGGTTCCGGGTGGCCGCCACCGCCCTGAAAAAACAGGCGGCGTCGTGGCCGCGGTTGATGCGGGTGAGGGTGGCGTCCCGAGCGGATTGCAGGCCGTACTCGACCCAGATTAGCCGCTCACGGGCGCAGCCTTCGAGCAGGTCCAGCACCGGCGCCGACACGCAGTCCGGGCGGGTTCCGATGGCCAGTCCCACCACGTCCGGCACGGCGAGGGCCTCCTCGTAGAGGGCCTTGAGCATAGCGACGGGCGCGTACGTGTTGGAGAACGCCTGGAAATAGGCAATGAACTTTTCGGCGCGATAGCGGCGGGCGAGCGCCTTTTTGCCGGCGGTCAACTGCTCGGTGATCGAGAGTCCGCGGGCGTGGGCGCCGGTCCCCGACCCGCGGGCATTGCAGTAGATGCACCCGCCCGTGGAAACGGACCCGTCCCGGTTCGGGCAGGTGAGGCCCGCGTCCACCGTGATCTTCTGGACTCGGCAGCCGAAGAGTTCGCGCAGGTAGGTGTTGTAGTCGTAATAGCGATTCTGCATGGCGGCTTGACCCGCTATGCCGCGCCCGATATAATCGAGCCCGGTTCATGGTGGGCAGGGATGAACATGTTTTGACATCATGGGTTTCGGTGGTTTAGCGTGATCGGTTCAGCGCGTTGCCCCGGCGCAACCGAGTGCCTCATCTTTACCACACTTTGATCAGGCCTCGCAAACGGCTGTTACGAAAGAACATTGGATTACCAAGGGACAGGTTAGACAGGATCAACAACCCTCGCCACCCGCGTAGTTACCTAAAAAGCACATAAACCTGGAAGTACCATGTGCCGTTTTTCTTCAACTCAACAGACTCAATAAACCCAATAGACTCAACAGACCCCATGGCCTTCACCCCCAAAACCTACGACGTTCTCGTTATCGGCGCCGGACACGCCGGCTGCGAGGCTGCACTGGCCGCGGCCCGCATGGGCTGCCGCGTGCTGCTGCTGGCGATCGACCTCGACAAGCTGGCGGCTATGCCGTGCAGCCCCTCGATCGGCGGCATGGCCAAGGGGCAGCTGGTCAAGGAGATCGACGCCCTCGGCGGCGAGATGGCGAAGATCACCGACCGCACCGCCATCCAGTACCGCACCCTGAACACCAAGAAGGGCCCGGCGGTGCACGCTTCCCGGACCCAGAACGACAAGCAGCGCTACCACATGGCCATGAAGGCCCGGGTCGAGGTCCAGCCCGGGCTCGACCTCAAACAGGCGCTGGTGGAGCGGCTGGTGGTGGAGGGCGGGCGGGTGGTCGGCGCCGAGGATCACACCGGGTTCGGCTACCCGGCCCGGGCCGTCGTGCTGGCGACCGGTACGTTCCTGAGCGGGCTGGTGCATATCGGTCATCGTTCGATCCGGGCGGGCCGGGCCGGCGAGTTTGCCGCCTACGGCCTGCCGAACCACCTGAAAGAGCTCGGCTTCGAGCTCGGGCGGCTGAAGACGGGCACCCCGCCGCGGCTGCGGCGCGCGAGCATCGATTTTTCGCGTTTTGCCGAGCAGACCGGCGACGAGAGCACGGCCTCGTTTTCCCTGTTTACGAGCGGGCCGCGGCTGCCGCAGCTCTCGAGCTTCATCGGCCACACCCAGGCGCGCACCCACGCGATCCTGCGCCGCAACCTGCAATTCTCAGCGTTGTACGGCGGCCTCATCAAAGGGACATCGGCCCGCTACTGTCCGTCCTTCGAGGACAAGATCGTGAAGTTCCCCGAAAAGGACCGGCACCAGATCATCCTCGAGCCGGAGGGCATCGATACCGAGGAGATTTACCCCAGCGGCTTGGGCAACAGCCTGCCGCTGGAGGTGCAGGTCGAGCTGGTGCGCTCCATCGACGGCCTGGAGTGCGCCGAGATCATGCGCCCGGCCTATGCGATCGAGTACGACTATGTGAACCCGATCCAGCTCAAGAACACCCTCGAGACCAAGCGCGTCGGCGGGCTGTTCCTGGCCGGGCAGATCAACGGCACCTCGGGCTACGAGGAGGCGGCCGCCCAGGGCCTGTGGGCGGGGATCAACGCCGCCTGCCAGGTGCAGCAGCGGCCGGCGTTCCTCCTGGACCGCTCTCAGGCCTACATGGCCGTCATGGTCGACGACCTGGTGACCCGCGGGACCCGTGAGCCCTACCGCATGTTCACCTCCCGGGCCGAGTACCGGCTGCTGCTGCGCGAGGACAACGCCGACCTGCGCCTGATGGAAACCGGCCATGCGCTCGGCCTGATCGGTGCGGAGGCGGTCGGTGAGCTCCGGGACCGACGCGCGCACATCGCCCGCGAGATCCGGCGCATCCGGGGCACCGTCATCCGGCCGGCCCCGGGGGTGAATGCCTATCTCGAAAGCCGCGGCTCAACGCCCCTGCAGCAGGGCGCGCACCTCGACCACCTGGTCAAACGCGCCGAGCTCGGCTATCCCGCCGTCGAGCGACTGGCGCCGAGCCCCGATCCGATTACCCCCGCCGTCGCGCGCCAGGTCGAGATCGAAGTCAAGTATGAAGGTTACGTTCAAATCCAGCTGCGGGAGATCGAGCGCTTTAAAAATCTGGAAAAAGTCCAACTGCCGGAGGGCTTCGATTTCAACACGGTGCACGGCCTCTCGAACGAACTGAAGCAAAAGCTCGGCGCGGTGCGGCCGGCCTCGCTGGGGCAGGCGGCCCGCATCGATGGGATGACGCCCGCCGCCCTGTCGGTCCTAATGGTGGCACTGAAGGCGCGCCGCGCGTAACAGGGTGTTGCAAAACCGCGCCTGAGGCCGTGATCCGGCGTTGTGTGGCATGCTTCAGCGCCGCCGGCGCTGGATGCTTGACAGCCGAGAGCGATCAACTTATTGTATCAACTAAAATATTCGACACTTCAGGAGTCTGTCGCATGGCAGAAGATTACTACAAGGTGCTGGGTGTGGGGCGCGAGGCCACCGATGATGAGATCAAGAAGGCCTACCGCAAGCTGGCCATGAAATTTCACCCTGACCACGCCAAGGGCGACAAGGCGGCCGAAGAGCGATTCAAAAAAATCAGCGAAGCCTACGCCGTGTTGAGCGACAAGGAGAAACGGCGCGAATACGACACCTTCGGCTCCGAGGGGTTCCAGCAGCGCTTCTCCCAGGAGGACATTTTCCGGGGCTTCAACATTAACGATATCCTGAGGGAGTTCGGCTTCGGCGGGGGCGAGCCTTTCGGCGGCGCCCATGCCGGCGGCGGCCGGCGTGCTTACGGCGCGGGCTCCCCGTTCGGCTCCCGGGCCCGCCCGCAGCAGATCAAGGGGGATGACCTGATCTACGAGCTGCCGCTCACGCTGCGCGAATCCGCGTCCGGGACCACCAAGGAACTCACGATGCAGCAGCCGGGGGGGCCGGAGCGGGTCACCGTGAAGATCCCCAAGGGCATGACCACCGGCAAAAAACTGCGCTTGGCCGGAAAGGGCAACCCGGGGCCCTTCGGCGGACCGCGGGGTGACCTCTACATCCAGGTTGTCCTGATCGAGGACCCGGTGTTCAGCCTCGAGGACCAGGACCTGACCACCCACCGGGAGGTCAAACTCACGGAGGCCCTGCTGGGGACGACCATCTCCGTGCCGACCCTCGATGACAAGCAGTATAGCCTGAAGATCCCGCCCGGCACCAAAAACGGGACCCGGATGCGGCTGACCGGGCACGGGCTGCCCTCCATGAAGGGCGGCAAGAAGGGGGACCTCTTCGTTCGTATTCACATCCAGATCCCCAAGCACCTCACCGACGAACAGAAAAAACTGGTCGAGGAGCTCGCCGCGACCGGCATATAGGGAGCCGGCCGAGCCTACACACTTTCCAACCTTCGGGTTTTCATGCCTTTTCGCCCTCCCACCGGCCGCCCCGAAATTTGACTTTGATGGCGATTCGGGATAAAGTTATCTATACAAGTTCGATTTGCCCAGGGCCTGTACAAGCGGCCGTGCGAGGCTTTTGTTGACTGCAATGATGCCTGAATGGATACCGGTCCTGTCGACGGAGGAGATCGACCTGTCGGTGAGCGACCTCGCACAACAACTTTCTTCCGATTGTCTGCCTCAAACTTTAATCAGCGGAGTTCAATCATGATCGTACACTGCGAAGGCTGTGAATCGAGTTTCCGGATTGAAGATCACCTGATCAAACCCACGGGCTCAAAACTCAGGTGCTCCAAATGCCGACACGAATTCAAGGTGTACCCCCCGGCTCCGGTGGATGAGGCGGAGGAGCCTCTCATATTGGGCGACGCGCTGCCGGCCGCCGAGAACGCTTCGGTGCCGGCGGAGATATCGGACATCGACTTCAAGCTGGACGAGGTTTTCGGCGAGGCGGCCGGCGAAGCGCCGGAACTTTTAGACGTGGAAGACCTCATGGCGGATGACCCCGCGTTGAAAGAGGCGTTCAAGGCAAGTGACATCGGCGGTGAGTTCGATTTGAATCCGTCGTCGGCCGCGGCGGCTGACGAGGGCGACCCATTGCCGGGCCTGGACGAGCTTGAACTAGATCTGCCCGTGCTGGAAGAGACGGCGGAGACGGCCGCGGCGGTTCAGGGAAAAGGTGCTGCGCAAGCCGAACTCGATCTGGACCTCGACTTCGAGTCGCTGGCGTTCGAAGGTGCCGAAACCGGCGGTGCCGCCGGCGCGATTGCCGGGCTGAAGCGTGCGTCCGAAGCGGCAAGAGAGACGGCGGTTCAGGCCGGCGGCTCGTCGAGCGCGATGCCGGATGAGCTGAATTTCGACCTGGAGATGGCGGACGCCAAAACGACCACCTTGCCCAAGGACACCGGCGTCAAGACCGAATCCTCGGACAGCGACGAGATCAACATCTCGGACCTCGAGGACATGCTCGACGGTCCGGGGCTGGAGCCGGCGGGAAGCGCCCCTGAGGCTGCGGGAGGGGGCGACCTCGATTTGGACCTGGATCTGGATGCCGTGGCGCCGGTCGAAGTCCCGCAAAAGACCGACACACTGGATCTCAGCATGTTTGCGGAGGAGCTCGAGACGACCGCGGCACCCGACACCGCCGCCCGTGATGATGACCTGGACCTTCCGCTTGATCTCGATCCGGAGACAGGGTCCACCCCGGCGGAGGCCTCCGCCGAGGCCGACGAGCTGGATTTCTCCGATATTTCCGCCATGCTGGAGCAAGAAGCAAAGCCTGCCGCCGAGGCCGCCGGAGCGTCGTTGGAGGATGTCGACCTAACCATCGAGGAGGCGCCGGCCGCCGCCGGGTCCGGTGAGGACTTCATGCTGGACCTCGAAACGCTTCTGGATGACGGCCCTGCCTCCGCCGGAAAACCGGACGAGGCCTCCGAGGCGCTCGATCTGGACGTCGTGCCGGCGGAGGTGCGGGGCAGCAGCACCGACTTGGAAATCGAGTTCGAACCGGAGGTAAATGTGCCCCCGGTCAAAGGGCTGCCCGTTGCAGCGGCCGCCCAAGCCTCCGTGGCGGCTGCGGCTGCGGTTACCGACGATTTCTCCACCGACGAGTTTACCAGCGGCGGCGCGACCAGTGTCCTGGAACCCGCGCCCGTCGCCGAACCCGCCGCCAAGAAGAAGCCCGCGGCGGCTCAACCCCGGCGTGCGGGGTCCCGCAAACCGTTGCTGGCGGTGCTGGGAGCAGTGGTGCTCTGCGTGGCGGCGCTGACCCTCCCGCGCAGCCTCGGCCTCGACATCCCGTTCCTGAGCGACCTGCAGATCCCGTCCCTCAGCGAGATGGGCATCGAGATCCCGTTTATTGGCGACCTCTTCAAGTCCGAACCCGAGGACAGCGCCGGAGGGCTCAAGCTCGCCCTGGTGCCGGAAGGCATAACGGCGGAGTTCATCGCCAATTCAACCGCCGGGATGCTCTGTGTGGTCAAGGGACAGGTGCGGAACAGCTACAACCACCCCCGCAGCGGCATTCGGGTCACCGTCAAGCTTTACGCGGCGGGCAATGCCGTGGTCAAGACGGCCACGGTCTTCGCGGGCAACCTGCTGTCGAATCAGGAGCTGTCCTCCCTGGACCTGATCGCCATCAACGCACGCTTGAAGAACAGCGCCGGCATCAGCAACATGAACGTGGGCATAAAACCCGGCAGGACCGTGCCGTTCATGGCGGTGTTCAGCAACCTGCCGGCCGGCGTGGAAGAATACAGCGTGGAGGTGACCGGCTCGACCCCGTAGGCAGGAAATTTGATTGACAATTTCCCCGGTTTGCCGCTATATGGCCGGTGCTGGCGATGTAGCTCAGTTGGTCAGAGCATGCGGCTCATATCCGCAGTGTCCGGGGTTCAAATCCCTGCATCGCCACCATAGCCAAATCCAGTATCATCCGATACTGTCCAAAAAGGCCTGAGAAATCAGGCCTTTTTCTTTTTCTGTTGTCCGACAGAATCCAATAGTATATAGTAAAATCCTAAATGTTTGGGGGTACGTTTAGGGGTATTCAGCCCTTCCCCCAACAGAGATACCCCCAAAAAAGGAGGGAAACCCTATGCCTAAACGGATTACGCCACTTACCGACGCCAAGGTTAGAACGATCAAGTCGGCAGAAAAGCCCCAAAAACTTTTTGACGGTGGGGGTCTTTTTCTCCTGGTCACTCCGACCGGCGGCAAGCTTTGGCGGCTCAAGTATCGTTTTGGGGGTACGGAGAAACTGCTTGCCCTTGGCAC
>DATITS010000071.1:0-7924 GCA_035467535.1 Desulfobacterales bacterium | reverse complement strand
CTCCCGCAATCTGAAACGAGGAAAAGCTGATGCTGCCGAAGATCAACCCCACCACCACCGCCGCCTGGAAGAAGCTTGCCGCCCACCATGAAACCGTCAATCGTCTTCAGATGAAAGACCTCTTTGCCGAAGACCCCCGGCGGTTCGAGCGGTTCTCCATCCGTTTCAACGACCTCCTTGTGGATTTTTCCAAGAATCGGATCACCGCCGAAACGCTGGGGCTGCTGATCGAGCTGGCCGGGGAATGCGGCCTGCCGGAGGCTATCGCGCAGATGTTCGCGGGCGGGCGGATCAACGAAACCGAAAACCGCGCCGTGCTCCACGTGGCCCTACGCAACCGCGCCAATACGCCGATCCATGCGGATGGAGTGGATGTCATGCCCGAGGTCAACGCGGTGCTCTCCCGCATGCGGGATTTCTCCCGGCGGGTCAACTCGGGCAAGTGGAAGGGCTTCACCGGCAAACGCATCACCGACATCGTCAACATCGGCATCGGCGGCTCGGACCTCGGGCCGGTGATGGCCACCGAGTGCCTGCGGCCCTATGCCAACCCGAAGCTGCGCGTGCATTTCGTGTCCAATGTCGACGGCACCCACATCGCCGAGACGCTCAAGGACCTGAACCCGGAAAAGACCCTCTTCATGATCGCCTCCAAGACCTTCACCACACAGGAGACGATGACCAACGCCTTCACCGCCCGGGACTGGCTTCTGGCGCAGGCGCAGGACGCAGCGCACGTGGCGAAGCACTTTGTCGCCATCTCGACGAACCGGGCCCAGGTGGAAGCCTTCGGCATCCACCCGGACAACATGTTCGTCTTCTGGGACTGGGTCGGAGGCCGCTACTCGCTGTGGTCGGCGATCGGGCTATCCATCGCCTGCGCGATCGGCTTCGAGCGCTTCGAGGAGCTGCTCGCCGGCGCCCACGACATGGATCGGCACTTCCGCGAAGCGCCTTTCGAGCGCAACCTCCCGGTGATCCTGGCCCTGATCGGCATCTGGTACACCAACTTCTTCGGCACCGAGACCGAGGTCATACTCCCCTATGACCAGTACATGCATCGCTTCCCGGCCTATTTCCAACAGGGCAACATGGAGAGCAACGGCAAATCGGCCGACCGCAGCGGCCAGCCGGTCGCCTGCACCACGGGACCGATCGTCTGGGGCGAGCCCGGGACCAACGGCCAGCACGCTTTCTACCAGCTGATTCACCAAGGCACCCGCCTGGTACCGGCCGACTTTCTCGCGCCGGCCATCAGCCACAACCCGCTCGGCGAGCACCACCCCATCCTGTTGTCGAATTTCTTCGCCCAGACCGAGGCGCTGATGAACGGCAAGCCGGCCGAGCAGGCCGCAGCCGAGCTGCGTAAAGAAGGCAAAAGCGAGGAAGAGATCCAACGCCTGCTGCCCCACAAGGTGTTCGACGGCAACCGGCCGACCAACTCCATCCTGTTCCGAAGCCTCACCCCGCGCGTGCTCGGCAGCCTGGTCGCCCTGTACGAGCACAAGATCTTCGTCCAGGGCGTTATCTGGAACATCTTCAGCTTCGACCAGTGGGGGGTGGAGCTCGGCAAGCAGCTGGCCGGCCGGATCCTGCCCGAGCTGCGCGATGAGGCCCCGGTCACGGGGCACGACGCGTCCACCAACGGACTGATCAATGCGTATAAGGAGATGCGGCAGAGAGGATAAACTGCTCAGGTGTTCAGGCTGAAGCCTGACGGCTGAAGGGCAAAAAATGATCGCGCATGTATTTTTCCTTCAGCCTTCAGCCTAAAGACCTTCAGTCTATCCACCTGAGTCTGCCCTTTGCCAGCGCGTCCGCGCGGTTCAAGCGTGCAAAGCCTAAAAGGATACCGGCATGAAAATCCTCACCGCCCCCCGCATGGAACGCTGCATCGGCTGCCACTCCTGCTCGCTTGCCTGCGCGCGCCAGGTGCACAAGAACCTGTCCTGGAACACGGCCGGCATCCGCATCGCCTCCTCCGGCGGGCTGTCCACCGGCTTCGAGGCCCGCACCTGCCTCGCCTGCGACCCCGCGCCCTGCGCCGCCGCCTGCCCTACCGGCGCCTACGCGCAGCGCAAGGGCGGCGGGGTGGTCGTGCGCAAGAAGCTCTGCATCCGCTGCGGGGAGTGCGCCCGCGCCTGCCCGGTGGACGCCGTCTACCTGGCGGCAGACGGCGAGCCCTTCGTGTGCATCCACTGCGGACGCTGCGTGCCCTTCTGCCCGCATGACTGCCTGGAGCACAAGGAGATCGGGGGCGAAGCGGCCGCGGCCGAAGCAGGCGTTGGAGGTGACGCATGATCCGGGACCATTTCCGCGTGATGCGCGTCGACCTGAACACGGGCCGGGGCGAGATCCAGACGCTGGAGGGCCGCGATCTTTACGCGGGCGGCAGCGGCCTGGCGGCCCTCTTGTTTTCCAAGTTCGCCCGGCCGGACAAACCCTGGGACGACCCCGGCCAGCCGCTGATCTTCGCCATCGGGCCGCTGACCGGCCTCTTTCCCCTGATGAGCAAAACGGTCTGCGCCTTCAAGTCCCCCTACCACGACCAGTTCGCCGAGAGCCACGGCGGCGGACGCTCGGCCCTCGCTTTGCGCTTTGCCGACCTCGACGCCCTGGTCGTCACGGGCAAGGCACGCACCCTCAGCTGCCTTTCCATCGGCTCCCGCCGCATGGAAGTCAAAGACGTGCACTTCATGCGCGGCTTCGACATCCACGCCACGGGCAAACTCCTTCGCCGCATGTTCCCCGGCGCCGGGCACCGCAGCATTTTGCGCATCGGGCCGGCGGGCGAAGCCCTCTCGGCCATGGCCTGCATCATCGTGGACACCTACCGCCACTTCGGCCGCCTGGGAGCCGGCGCCGTGATGGGTGCCAAGAACCTCAAGGGCATCGCCATCCAGGGGGACGGCTCCTTCCCGCTGCCGGGGGGCAAGGAGTACCCCAAGCTCTTCCAGGACGTCTACGGCCTGCTGACCGCCACCGAGATGATGCACAAGTACCACAACCTGGGGACGGCCGGGAATGTGATCGTGATGAACGAGCTCAAGGCGCTGCCCTTTCGCAACCTGCAGCGCACGAGCGATCCGGCGGCGGTGGAGATCAGCGGGGAGAAGTTCGCGGAGAAGACGCTCCTGCGCAATGCGGCCTGCGCCGGCTGCCCGGTCGGCTGCATCCACCTGGGGTTCGTGCGCGAGAAATTCATGGAGCCCAACCAGTACCTCTACCGCCAGGTCTCCTACGACCACGAACCGATTTTCGCCGTCGGCTGCATGCTGGCGGTGACCGACCCCTTTGCGGCGCTCGACATCATGGAGGAGACCGACAAGGTGGGGCTGGACGTGATGTCGGCCGGGGTGGCGCTCGCCTGGGCGACGGAAGCGAGCGAAAAGGGGCTCGTCTCGACCGCCGAGACCGTCGTGCCCCTGCGCTTCGGGGACGCCGCCGCCTACCAGCAGGCCATGTGGCACCTGGCGCGGGGCGAAAACGAGTTCTACCGCCTGCTCGCCTCCGGCACCCTGAGAGCCGCAGAGCGTTTCGGCGGCAAGGACTTTGCCTGCGTGCTGGGGCAGGAAATGGCAGGCTACGCGACCGGTGAGGTCTTCTTCGTCTCCCAGGCCCTCGGGCTCCGGCACTCCCATTTGGACTCCGGCGGCTACTCCTTCGACCAGAAGTACACCGAAAAAGATGCCGCCAAGGCCGTCGAATTCCTTATAACTGATGAAGCCAGCCGCTGCTTTCTGACCGCCATGGTCTCCTGCCTGTTCGCGCGCGGGGTTTACACCGAGGCCCGCCTGGCGGACTGCCTGAAATCGGTGGGCTACGCCGGATTGGCGGAAAACATCGCAGCGGTGTCCCAGCGCATCCAGCGCGAGCGCTGGCGGCTGCGCCTATCGACGGGCTATACGCCCGAGCGCGTCGAGATCCCACGGCGGTTCTCCGAGGTCGTCACCTGGAAGGGACCGATCGACACGGCGTATCTCGACGCCTTGCGCAAAGAATACAGCCTGCGCATCCGTGCGATGGCTGCAGCGACGGAAGACGACCGAACCGCCGGCGCATCCACCCCGCACACCCCGTGAACTGGATGGATGGAAACCGGCATAGAAAGAGATGATGTATGAGACATCTTCAGTGGACATTAAGCACGGTCTTGGTCGTTTGTCTCGTGGCGGGGTGCACCACGATGGAATCCGCTTCGCGCGGCACCTCGGCAAAACCGGTCATCGACCGGGTCACGTCCCGTGGAGAGCTGAGAGTGGGGATGTCCGGCGGCATGCCGCCCTTGAACATGCTCAGCAAAACAGACAAACTCATGGGAATGGATGTCGACCTGGCAGGAATGATCGCCGCCACCTTGGGCGTCAGGCTGGTGGTACTGAAGATCCCGTTTCCGGATCTGCTGCCGGCACTTGAAAAGGGGACAGTCGACCTGGTCATCTCGAACATGACCATCACCCCGGAGCGCAGTAAGAGAGTGGCTTTCGCCGGGCCCTATTTCGTCTCAGGCAAGGCCCTGCTCACCAAGCGCAGCACCCTGGCCAATGCCCGCAGCGGCGCCGAACTGAACAGCTCCGCTTTCAGATTCGTGGCCTTAAAGAGTTCCACCAGCCAAGCCTTCATCCAGAAGGAGGCCCCTGCCGCCAGGCTCTTTACGACCCGCAGCGAGGAGGAGGCCATCCAGATGGTCATCGGCGACAAGGCCGACGCCATGATCGCCGACTACCCGATCTGCAGAGTGGCACTCCTGCTCAACCCCGATGCCGGTCTGGCCTCTTTCGTGGTGCCCTTGACCGCCGAGCCCATCGGTATCGCAGTGCCGAAGGAGGACCCGCTCCTCGTCTCCTGGCTGGGAAACTTCCTCGTCAGCCTGCAAACCACCAAACAGCTCGAGGCATTGCAGAACAAATGGTTCAACAACCCCGAATGGCTGAGCCAGATGAAATAAACCCACCGGCGTCATTCGTCGGGTCATTTTGAGGTGCAGACAATTTTAAAAAAAACAAGTGAATGTTGAATGAAACTCGATCCGTTTCGCCTCGAACGATATTTTTCCGAGTATGAGTTCTCTATCCCCTATCTTTTGTGTTCCTCGGATTGCGAGAGCATGGAATTGGCAGAGCTGTTGGCCCTCGAGCCGGGAGCCGATGAGCGGTTTTTTTCTCTCTGGCTTGGATACACGGAATCGTTAGGTGCTCCTGAGCTTCGGAAAGCGATCACCACTTTATATGAACATATAACGACTGACCAGGTTATCGTCCACGCAGGGGCCGAAGAGGCGATCTTTAACTTTATGAATGTGACTTTAAAGTCCGGGGATCACGTCATCGTACATGCGCCCTATTACCAGTCGCTCGGAGAGGTGGCGCGAGGAGTGGGTGCGGATGTCACCGAGTGGCAGGGTGAACCGGAACGCGCGTGGGACCTCGATCTCGACGTCCTGAGGAGCGCACTGACCGACCGCACGAAGGTGGTGGTGGTCAATTTTCCGCATAACCCGACCGGATTTCTGCCTACGTCGGAGTTTGTTCACGAGCTGTCCGAGCTCTCCGAGCGGCATGGTTTCATTATTTTTTCAGACGAAGTCTACCGCGGACTGGAACTCGATCGATCCGATCGCCTGCCCGCCTTCGCCGATGTGAACGACCGGGCCGTATCGCTGGGAGTCATGTCGAAAACTTACGGCCTCGCCGGGCTTCGGATTGGCTGGATAGCGACTCGCAACCATCGGGTTTTCGCTGCGCTCGCCGCGTTCAAAGACTACACGACGATCTGCAACAGCGCCCCGAGCGAATTCCTGGCAACGCTGGCGTTGCGTCATGCAGAGGCGATTGCGGAAAGAAACCGCCAGATTATCCGCGGCAATCTTAATCGACTCGATCTTTTCTTTGCCGCTCACCCGAAGATGTTTGCCTGGCATCGCCCTAAAGCCGGGTCCGTTGCATTCCCGATGCTGTTGAAAGGCTTGGTCGATGCGTTTTGCGCTGATCTCGTCAAAAACAAAGGCGTCCTTTTGCTTCCCGGAACCCTGTATGGTCCTGGATTAAACTCATTCCGCATAGGCTTAGGCCGGCGGAATCTTCCTGATGCGCTGGACCGGCTTGAGCAGTATGTCCGGGATTCCGGATAGCCGAGTGACAGTTAGACGCCAGGGCGCCACTTTCTGTGCCTAAGCCAGAAGGAAATCGAGAAATGACCAGGAACACAAACATTTTGATTTGGAGAAAGTCATCCCGATGACCATTTTCAGTTTATTTCCGATAGGGGCGGCCACCAAAAAGCTGCGCGTCTGTGCACCGGGTGGTGTAAGATCAGCGGTCCAGGCTGCCGCGGCCACGTTCGAGCGCCAAGCCGGTCACACCATCGAGTTCACGTTCGGCACCGGCGGCGGAATACAGAAACAAGTTGCTGCCGGAGCGTTGGTCGACGTCACCGTACTTCCCTCCGACGGTGCCAATGAGCTCGAGAAGAGTGGACTGGTTGCGCCAGGATCGCGAGTGGAACTCGGTAGCGTGGGGGTGGGCGTAGGCATCAAGACCGGAACATCACGTCCAAAGATCGGCACTGTAGATGAATTTCGAGAGACTCTCCTCGCAGCCAGATCGATCACGTATGCCGACCCCGCACGTGGCGGAACATCGGGTACGTATTTCGCTACAGTTGTACTCCCTCTGCTGGGCATTGTGGAACAAATGCGAAGCAAGACAGCACTGACGGGCGTAGGCGAGGAAGCCGTCAAACGGGTGGCAAGCGGGAAGTCCGAGATTGTGATCGTCCAGGCAAGCGAGATCGTGGCTGTTCCTGGTGCCGAACTGGTCGGCCTCTTGCCGGAACGCATCCAGAACGCAATTCCGTATGTGGCGCTTGTGGTGAAGTCAAGCAAGGCACCTAAGGTTTCTCGCGAATTTGTAGCTTATCTTGTCTCGCCACCTGGTAGAACCGCTTTCAAGGCAGCGGGTTTCGAGCCGCCTCCTGAGCAGAACTGACGCTCAACTCGCAATCCTTGCAGCGTGTGTTCCGCTTCGCCTGCATTTCGCCCACACTGTCACCCGAGCGGACCTCGCGCATGAGGCAGCAAGTGGCCGTTAACCTCAGCGTAACCAGGATCTCGATTCGGAACTATCACAGTAAAATCAACTTCCAGCAATCGCCGCTATTGACAACGAAGGGCTTCATGTCAGCCTTCTGAAAACACGAGGCAGGAGCCGTCTGTCTCCAAGCAAGTTGAGAATACCTCCCTCAGGTTGGATTTGACATGGGCAGACCAACGACGGCAAGAATAGGATATACGAAATTGATCGGATATAATTCCAGTCGGTTAAAGAATAGAAATACATCATCGACGCATCTGGAATTTCTCAAAAATTGTGACAGTCTCAGTTTGGCAAATCGTATCCACAAAATACGATAGGAATTTTCTTTCTAATCCATGATAGGGCATAGAAGGAGCCAAGAATGGCCAAGGGGTTCATTTTGTTTGTGCTGCTCTCGCTGGTGTGCGATGTTAATGTTCTTCATCCTGCGGAGAGTTTCTCTGATGCGCCGGAGCATACGCGCGATTCGACCGCGGTGTTTAAGGCTGCCGAATCATACGAGCACGCCTTGCAGGTCTGGAAAACGCCGGAAGATATCAATGCATGGATCGCCGCCAATTTCATCTATGACATGACAAGATCAATGCGCCTTTCTGAAAGCCAGAGATCAAACAAAGGGCAGGTCGCAATTTACAAGCCAATGGAATTTTTTGCCACCAAGACGGGTGTGTGCGTCGACCTTTCGCGCTTTGCAGTTGAAACGCTCAAAGAAATCGATGCACAGAATGATCCGAAGTATCTCATGATTGAGTTCGATCCGATACAAATTAACGGGAATACGCTGCGACGTCATTGGTTGGCAAGTTTCAAGCGCGATGGCAAGACTTACT
>DATITS010000070.1:0-1636 GCA_035467535.1 Desulfobacterales bacterium | reverse complement strand
ATGCAGTCGTAGGTGCAGGTCTTGAACGGTACCAGGTCCACACCGAGCGAACGCCCCAGGCGCCGCGAAGGAACCGGCCCGTACACGTATTTGAAATCGGTCGTTGACATGGGAGATGGCCGTATAAGGGCTGGCAGGATCGCCTACCGGCGTCAGTCAGAACAGCGGCCGGGATATCGGCCCTCGAGGTGTCGGATGCGCTCTTCTTTCTTGCGCAGCTGCAGCCGAAGCTGCTCGGCTTCTTGCTTTAGCCGGGCGGCATCGTCTTGAAAGCCGGCTGCAGACGGGGGCCGCTTGGGGACCGGTCCTGAAGGGTCGCTCATCCCGCAGCGCCGGCCCATGCCGCGACCTCCACCGCCACCCATGCCGCGACCTCCACCCCCGCCCATGCCGCGGCCGGATCCGCGCTCCGCGGATCCTCCGGGGCGGTCTGCGACAGCCGGACGCGAGGGTGCCGGTGAGAGAGGTTCCGGCGCAGGGGTGCCGCTGACGGGAGGGTGTTGTGCGGATGAGGCATCCCATGAGCGAAAGCGCCCGACGGCCTCCCGCACTGTGCCCTCACAGCCGTCAACGATGCTGATGCCCGCAGCCGAGAGTACCCTCTCGGCTTTGGGCCCGCACCTGCCGGTGAGAACGTGAGTGACGCCTTGGTCGGCGACGCGCTGGGCCGCCTCGATCCCGGCGCCGCCGCTCAGATTTTTGCTGGAGTTTTCGATCACCTCGAATTTTAGAGTGACGCTGTCGATGATCAAAAAACAGGCACAACGCCCGAAGCGAGGGTCGACGTAGTCCTCGATGGAGGGGCCGGCCGCACTGATGGCAATTTTCATAACGGTTCGCCTTTCTGTGTCGGGTTATCTCCGTATGCCGGGGGCATGCACCGGAGGTTTTCGCTCTTTTTCCTCACCCGGTCGCTTTTCGAAACGCGGTTGCCGCCCGTTGCGGTCCGCGCGGGGCAATCTCCCGTCGTTTAATTGCCCGTCGATAAAAGCGGAAACGATGCTTTCCAGCTTGCCGCCGAGAAAACCCAGCACCTGGATGCCGGCGGCGACCAAGGCTTTTTCCAGACCACGGGAGACGGCCCCGCAGAGCAGCACGTCCACTCCCCGATCCGATAGCTCGCGGGCCCGCCCGAAAGGATCGCGGCCGACCAGACGCAGACTTTCCCGATGAACTTCGCGACCGTCTTCGACATCGATCAGGATCAGGCGGTCGGCTACATCAAAGACGGGAGAGATGCGATTTTGCCAATGGGCGATCGCGATCTTCATGGACATCGACCTGAGCAATCGCCGTGCCAGCGTGAAACGGGGACCCTCAACTCTCTGAAAAAGAGCATTTAAGCAGTTTGCATCGCGGAAAGGTCCTTGACGATATAAATGCATTATGCAATTATACACTGTTGGATAGTGTGCAGAGTGCACGATTATGGTGCTTGAGGGGATTGTCAAAAGCGTTTCAGGTTGAAATTGCTCATGTTGGGGTTGCGGAGACAGGCAGATGAAAAAGAAAATAGAAGGCCGCCGGCAGGACGTCATTTTGGATTCCATCAATGAGGGCGTGTTCACAGTGGATCCGCAATGGCGCATCACGGCGTTCAACCGGGCGGCCGAGAGGATCACGGGGGTCTCGCGCC
>DATITS010000069.1:0-7206 GCA_035467535.1 Desulfobacterales bacterium | reverse complement strand
TCCGGATGGGATGGACCGCTGGCTGTTCCCGGCGGTGGCGCTCGGTCCGGGCTTTGAAGGCGGCGGCACGGCAAAGAGCTTCACGCTGACGCTTTCCGGGGTGACGGGAACTGGCGAGCTTGCGCTGCGCCTGTACAGCCCCTACGCCCTGGAGCACGCAGCTTCGGTCTCACTGAACAGCGTCAGCCTGGGAACTGTCACCTGGAGCGGTGCCGGGTTCACGGAAGCGCGCTTTACCGGGGTCAGTCTGCTCGAAGGCGATAACACGGTAGCCGTTACCTGCGAGGGCGGCGAGGACAAGATCTACTTTGACTGGTTTGAGGCGGACTATGAGAGGAGCTTTGCCTCCGCCGCCGACAGCCTGAAGTTCACGCATGCCGCGGGCTTCCGCTACACGATCGAAGGCTTCGGCACGGAGGACGTGGAGCTCTACGATATCAGCGATGCCGCCGCGGTCACGCGGGTGGTCAACGGTACTACCAGCGGTTCCGGCCCCTACGCGATCGAGGTGGAGCCCGCCGAAGGTGCGGGAGCCCCAAGCTACCTGGCGGTGGCAGCCGGCGGGCGCAGGACGCCTTCTGCGATCGTCAAGGAGAGGGCCTCAAGCCTTGCGGCCTCAACGAACGCCGCGGACTGGATCCTGATCACGCACCGGGAGATCGGTTGGGACGGCAGCGGGGCCGAGCAGAGCTGGGTCAATAGCCTCGTCGGCTTGCGCCATGCCCAGGGGCTGCGCACGGCGGTGGTGGATGTGGCCGACATCTTCGATGAGTTCGGCTACGGGCTTGCCACCCCGCAGGCGATCAAGGATTTTATCGCTTGCGCCTACGAGAACTGGCAGCCCCCCGCGCCGCAGTACGTGCTGCTGGTGGGGGATACGACCTACGACTACAAGGACAACCGGAATCTATCCACGGTCAACTACGTGCCGGGCTACCTGATCTACACGAGCTACCTGGGGGAGACGATCAGCGACGACTGGTACGTGCAGGTGAGCGGGGCGGATGCGGTGCCGGATCTTTACATCGGCCGGCTTCCGGCCAACAATGCGGCGCAGGCGGAGGCGATGATCACAAAGATCGTCTCCTACGAGAGTGTTGCCAACAGCAAGGGCTGGGAGAAGCGGCTTACGCTTGTCGCCGACAACCAGGCCGAGGAGTGGGAGAGTGTGTTCGAGACGATGAACGAGGATGCAGCGGCGATACTGCCCGCGGGCCTGGCGGCACCTGAGCGCTTCTACCTGCAGGAGTACCAGAACGAAAGCCTTGCGGTCGCCGACCTGACGGCGGAGCTGCTCGCTGCGATCAACGCCGGGGCGTTGATCGTGAACTACTCCGGCCACGGCAGTGTGAACATCTGGGGAAACGAGCAGATCGTGGACAACCGCGGGGGGGCGTACCGCTCGGATGTGAGCAGCCTGGCCAACAGCGGGAAGTACCCGTTCGTGGTCAACATGAGCTGCCTGACCGGCTACTTCATCTACCCGTCGGCAGGCGGCTATGCGGGCAGCGGGTGGCTGTCGCTGGCCGAGGGGTTCATGCTGCCGGCAACGCAAGGGGCGGTTGCGGCGCTGATGCCGACGGCGATGACGGAGACGACCGGCCAGCAGGTGCTCTCAAACGCCCTCTACGAGGGGATCTTCGTTCTGGACAAGCGGACACTGGGGCCGGCGGTCGCCTACGCCAAGCAGCAGCTGCTGGCGAACGGTGGCAGCGCCTACGAGCAGACGAGCAACACGTTCCTGTTCTTCGGGGACCCGGCGACAACGCTCAAGGTGCCGCTGCCGCGGCGGCCGGCCGGGCTTGCGGCCGCGCAGGCGGGCGCTGGGGTGACACTCTCCTGGTCGGCGGCGCTCGATTGCGACGGCCACGCGGTTGCCGGCTACAACCTGTACCGCAGGCTTGCAACCGAGGAGACCTACACCAAGTTAAACACGGCTTTGATCACCGGGCTGACGCACACAGATACGGGACTGGCGGCGCTGATTGGAAGAGAGACCTACTACTATGCGCTGACCGCCGTGGACGCCTCCAGCGACGAGAGTGTCAAGTCCGCCCCGGCGGCAGTCAGCGTCAGTGCTGGCAGCTCGTCATCCGGCGGCGGGGCCGGGGGTGGGTGCTTTATCGCTTCGGCCGGCCGGGATCTCCCGCCGGAGCTGCTCATGCCGCTTGCCGCCATGGCGCTGCTGATCTGCCTCATCTGGATCAGTCGGCGCAGAAGGCAATAGGAGCGTCCCCCCGGGGGGCTTGAGGAGCACGTCGCCCCCGGCAACGCGCTCCTGGAGCCTTGGGGGCGCTCTCTCAAGTTCAGGTTGAGAACGGGACCAAGCCATGGTATATTATAAAAATTCGTAAACCGAATGGGAAAGCCCAAGATGGCTGAACTTGAGAAAATCTATCGCCGCAACGATAATTTCGTGTACCGGCGGATCGAGGGCGAGATGGTTTTAGTGCCGATCCGCGACAACGTCGGCGATCTGGACTGCATTTACAGTTTGAATCCGGTCGGGGCTATGGTGTGGGAGCATCTGGACGGATCTCACGATTTGGATGCCATAAAAAACCGGATCATGGCCGAATATGACGTCGCCGATGATAAAGCCGAAACGGACTTGGTGTCTTTCATCAACGAAATGAAAACGATTGCGGCTGTTGATGCTGTACGCCGCTGAACTGGGGTCGGGTGCCATGGAAAAGGATCAAAAGAAAAAAGAATACGAGAAGCCCGAAGTGACCCGCGTCACGCTCGATGCCAAATGCGCCGTCTTGGGCTTTTGCAAACAGGTAAGTATCGGCAGCGGGCCTGGTGTGACCGGATGCAGTGACGGCTTTGGCAGCCCCTGCCAAACGAACGGGTCCTGACCACTCGGTCAGCGTTCTGCCATTCGTCCCCTTGCCCATGTCGAAACTGCCATCCATCACCATCGCCGATATTTCCATCACGCTCGATGCCGAAAGGCTGAAGCTCCCAGCCGCCTACCTGCCATTCGCCTCCTCGAACCATCCGGATATCAGGCTGGCTCTGCTGACCGGACCGGATGATCCCGCCATCGGCGTCAAGACATTCGACAGTCCGCCCATTTGGTCTTTGTATCGCTCCTCAGAGGGCTTCTTTTTCAGGATATACGATTCCTACCCCCATCTGCGCCGCACCTTGTTTATCCCGGACGAAGGCGGCCGCGCGCGCCTTTCCTTCCATGCGCCCGACCATGACCCCTTCGTCGGACCGGCGTTCGAACTGCTGATGATCACCCATCTGGCGCGGCGCGATGGGGTGACCCTGCACGGCTGCGGGATTTCGACCGACGGCCGCGGGGTCGTGTTCGCGGGGGAATCGGGCGCTGGGAAAAGCACGCTCTCCCGTCTGTGGGCGCAGAGGGAAGGGATCGAGATCCTCAGCGACGACCGGGTCATTGTGCGCCGACAAAAAGGTTCCTTTTATCTCTACGGAACGCCCTGGCATGGGGAAGCGGCGTTCGCCGCTCCCGGAGGGGTGGAGCTGAGGCGCATTTTTTTCATCCGGCACGGACAGGCCCATGCCATCCGGAAGCTTTCGCCGGCCGGCGCCGTCCGCGAAATGCTGAAGTGCTCGTTCCCGCCGTTGTGGGATGCGGGCGGGATGGCGGCGGCACTGGAGCTGTTCCATGGCATGGCGACCTCGGTGCCCTGCGCTGAATTGGCGTTTGTGCCCGATTCAAGTGCAATCGACTTTGTCATGCCCTAAAAGATTGGCATTCGCCGCAGACAGACGCAGACATTTTCTTCCGCCGACCAGGGGGTGGAAACAGGCTCGCCCTCCGGGCAGGTGAGATGATCCGTACCAGGCGAAGTACCGGGGAGCTGCGAATGGTTTTTAATCGCAAAGCGATAGCGTCTGCGCCAGTCTGCGTGCGTCTGCGGCAAAAAGAAGCGATTTCAGATTGCCCACTTTGTCAAAGGGGGCAGGGGGATTTGGATT
Source organism: Desulfobacterales bacterium (assembly GCA_035467535.1). Taxonomy (GTDB): domain Bacteria; phylum Desulfobacterota; class Desulfobacteria; order Desulfobacterales; family SpSt-501; genus SpSt-501. Next base: position 3,249 of record DATITS010000069.1, on the reverse strand, counting down.
CCGCAGCATCAGCGGAAGATGTACGGCAGGCTGAAGAGCGTCAGGTTGCCGAGAACGTGAATGGTGATGGGGACGAGCAGCTTTTTTTCGATCTCATATGCGGCTGCGAACACCAGGCCGCCGACGATCTGCGGGATGGGGACGCCCGAGGCGCCGGCGTGCAGCAGCGTAAAGACCAGGGTGCTCAGCACGAGCGCCGGCCAGACCCCCCAGCGCCGGAGATAGCCATAGATCAAGCCCCGGAAAAGCATCTCTTCTGCAACCGGACCGATGAAACCGCCGACCAGGAAAAGCATCGCCGGGTTCGCCGGGCGCGCAACCGGTCCCGGATAAAGGAGCCGCAAAGGATCGATTCCCGCGGCGAGCAGCACCCCCCACCCGAGAGCGGCCAGAGCGCCGAACCCCGCCGACCAGATGAGGCCCCTGCGCAGACCGGGCCGCCAACTCCCGCGGCCGAGGCCGATGTGGGCCCAGCCCTGCGGGCCGCCTGAAATAATCAGCGCCATCCAGGCGATGCCGATCAGGCGCGAAAGCGCCGTACCGGTCAAGGGGGCGAGCCCCGAGTGGCCGATGCCCCAGCGGGCGAGGACTTCGATCCCTACCACCCCGGCCATAGCCAGAGCGAGTGTTTTCAGCGCGACACGGCTTGATTCCATCCGAGCTCTCTCAGGGCGCGATAGGCATAGAGTTGGAAATACCAGTCCCGCGACGTTTGCAACCGTTTCAGGATTTCACGGACGGTGCCACGGTCCCTGCGCTGGGCGAGAGCCTCCACCGCCTGGGTCCGGACGTTGATGTGGGGGTCGTCCAGAAGAAGGGCCAGGCCTGCGGATGCCGCCGGGCTCGGGCTGATCGCCAGGGTACGCGCCAGCCAGTAGCGCTCCTGGGGGTGTGGGCTGCGCAACATAGCCGCATAGGCCGGGTGGGCGCAGACATCGAGCTGCGGATCACGGAGTTCCCTCAGCGCCGCCACCCGCGCCTGCCAGCGGTCCGAGGCGAGAGCGCTGCTCAACTCCTCGGGCCGGGGCGGGGGCGGACGGCTCGAATAAAAAAAGGCGAGGATGCCCAGCCCGATCGTAAGACAGGCGGCAGCACACAGGACATCCGCCCGCCGCTCCCCGGCAATTGTGCCGGTGAGCAGCCGCAGCCCGGCGAAGAGCAGGCAATAGAGCGCCATCGGAAAAGCCAGCAGGACGCCGTAAAAAGTGAAAATGCGGAAGAAATACCAGCTGTCGGTCTGGGTGGAAATTTTGGTCAGCGCGCGGCGCGGGTCGGAAAGGAAGCGGGTGATCGTGGTGTCCAGGACGGCCCGCCCTTTCCGGCTGAACCGCATGCGCTCACCTTCCATGCGCAGGCCGAGGTCCGCATCGCCGGCCGCGGCGACCGGCAGGTAATCGTTGCGAATCAGCGCCTGCCTCACGTCCGGCGGGGGCGGATCGGAATCAGCCCAGGCCACCGTGCGGATGAGCCTCTGGTCGAGGGATTTGAAAACCTCGGCCGGATAGAGCGTGTAGCGGTAGTAAAACGAATTGACGCTTCGTCCGGCGGTGTTTGACATCAGCAGGTGATCCCGCAGGTCGATGAACAGGCTGCGGTCGTATTGGGTGGACCAGCCCAGCGCCAGCAGGGCGACCGGCAGGAGCCGCCACAGCACAAACCACCGCGTTGGCGGGTTCTCGCGGCGGGCGAGGGATCGGCGGGCCACCCAGAAGACGGCGGGCGGGATGATGATGAAATACACCGACACCCACAAGTCGAAACCGCGGCTGTTCATGAGCATCAAGAGCGCCGCCTGAACCCCGACCGGCAGGCCGGCGGCCAAACGGCTGCGCGGCGTTCGGCCGACCCACCACCCGGCGGCCGCCGTGGACAGGAAAGCAAGGCCGGCCCCGACGCTGAGGGTGAACAAGAGCCCGCCCGCCAGCGCCGTCCCCGGGCCGAGCAGGCCGGGAATGACATCGGGGCTGGGCACGGGCAGGAAACCGGCTGCGGCAACGGCCGCCATCTGATTGAAAAGGCGGCGGTTGGACATATACACCTGGAGCGTGGCAATGGCCTGGGCCAGGCCCATGCCGATCAAAAGCTCCGCGGCCGGGAATGTCGCACGCTGGATGTCGCGTAGAGATTTCAAATTTTTCAAACGATTTCAGACGGTAAACTGTAATTTGGGTCTTTCGGTGGTTTGCCTATCTCATGTTGTTATGATAGCATTTTTAAAAGATGATGGAAACGTTTAACAGGATGTCAGTGGCAGCCATTCGATGGGTTGGCTCTCGAAAAGTGGTCCTTTCACTCGACCCCTTGAACCCAGGACCCCTTGGACCCTTTCGGGCGTTCCCATGATCGTTGCCGTCCATCAGCCCCAGTACCTGCCCTGGCTCGGCTACTTTGACAAGATGCTGAAGGCCGACGTGTTCTGCTACCTGGACACCGTTCAATACAAGAAAAACGAGTGGCAGAACCGCAACCGCATCAAGACCGCCATGGGCTGGCAGTGGCTGACGGTGCCGGTGACCTATCGCTTTCCGCAGGGGATCGGCGAGGTCGCCGTCGACAACGCGCAGCACTGGGCCCACAAGCATCTTCAGGCGCTACGGACCAATTACCGCCGCGCGCCGCATTTCGATCGCTATATGTCCATGTTCGAGCAGGCGTACGCCCGCCGCTGGGAGGGCATTGCAGCCCTGAACCTGCATTTGATCGACGGCCTGCGCGAGGCGCTGGGAATCGGGCAGAAGCCGGCCGTTTGCGCTTCGGCGCTGAGCGCCTCCGAAGACCCGACGGAGCGCCTGATCGACATTTGCCGGGCGCTGGGGGCGGACACCTATCTGGCCGGCCCGGGCGGGTCGGAGTACATGGATCTGGACCGGTTCGCGGAGCGCGGGGTGCGGGTGCTCACCCAGAGCTTCGAGCACCCGGTCTACCCGCAACTGTTTTCCGGGTTCCAATCGCACCTGTCCGTCGTGGACCTGATCTTCAACTGCGGGCCGGACAGCGCCGAGGTGATTCGGAATGCGAGCCCCTGTGCGTGAATCCGAAAAAAGGACATCGACTTTCGAGAAAATCGATTCCAAAATCCTCCCCACCCCCTTTGCTAAAGGGGGAGTATGAGGATCCCGGCGTCTCTCCCCCTTTGGAAAAGGGGGCCGGGGGGATTTCGTTCCACATAGGTTGGCGCACGGCACCATAACCGGTTTTTAGAAGTGGTTTCATAACCCCGTCTAACACCCGATGGCGGCGTTGGAGGCC
>DATITS010000068.1:0-23777 GCA_035467535.1 Desulfobacterales bacterium | reverse complement strand
GAATGCCCGAAGCCGGCGACGTATTTCAGGGTTGACCTCTCCTTGTCGGCCAGCATGATCATGCCCCGATCGAAATCCATGCGCTTTTCGACGATCCCCAGCACCGCGGCAACCAGGTTATCGATTTCCAGGATGGTGGAGGTCGCTTGCCCCATCTCCTGGATCAGCAGGGCGTTGTTGTACTGCACCTCGCTTTGGAGCAGAGACTCCTCGGCTGAACGGCGCTGGTCGGCGACGGTACGCGCCAGCGTTTTTCGCTCCAGCCGCTCGGCTTGAAAGGCGCACAAGCTGACCAGCACGGCAAGCACCAGGACCAGGGGACCCCAGGTCTCGTAGGGCATGGCAAGGTAAGATGCCGCGGCCAGGCCGATGCTTCCGAAGAAGGACCAGTCGCGGATGCGGCGCCATACACGCGGCGTACCCTCCTTCCAGGTGAGGATGTACCGACAGCGCGTATCTCCCCTGTGAAAACACTCGGGGTGCTCGACCGTAGCGAACCCGGTGGCGAAGAGTGCCGGGAAGGCTTCGAAAAAGCCGGTGCGGTTGGCGCACTGATAGGGTTTCTCGGCCACCCCTGGCTTGGGCGTGGCTATGATTTCGATGGTCTGAGGGCCTTTCGGGTGAGTGGATATGACCGCCCCCCGGCTGAGCAGGGGGTAGTTTTTCTCCATGAGCTGGTAGATGGTGGCCGGGCTAAGCAGGCCGAGGATGTACTGCTTGGCCGCTCCCATGACCTCGGAGGACACAGCAAAGCGCCCGGCCAGGCGCGCAATGTCCTGCTTGCCGGTATGCTGGGTCAGTGCCTCGTGAAAGCCGTCCACCTGCACTTGGGTGAACCAGTGCGCCGGGTCTTCGATTTGGTAGAGGGTGATGCCCGCCTGCCGTAGGACGGAATCGATCTTTACGTTTGGGTAATAGCGCCGGACGTACTGAATGTGAGTCTTGACCAGGCGGCTGTTGTATAGGGGCAGCGGGTCGTTCATAATGGAAAATTGTCACCCACTCTGAATGGACGGTCCGGGGGGTTGCTACTTATAACATTTTATCATTTTTTTAGATCGCTTGGAACAAGATTCTACCCGGCCGGGCGGACCAGTGCCGAGGCGGGCACGATCTCCACCTGCTGGCGCAGCGCCGGGAGCTCTTCTTTGAGAATGGCGTAGGTCGCCGCGTGGGGGTGTGCGATGCCCACTGCCTCGCCCTTGCGGTAGGCGATCCGGACGAGTTCCCGGAGCTGCTTGCGGATGAAGGCGGGGTTTTGCTGGTGATCGATGAAAACGTCCCGCTGGGCGAACGGCAGCTGAAACAGCCGCGCCGAGGGCTTGCAGATGCTCTCGTCGGTGGTGCGGCTGTCGACGAAATAGAGGCCGCGTTTTTTCAGGACGGAAAAGACCTGGTACATCTGCTCGGAGCTTGCGGTCAGCCGCGAGCCCATGTGGTTGTTCACCCCCTTGATGTGCGGGACAGCATCCAAGTCTTCCTCGAGCACTCGCAGCAGCTCTTCCGGCCCCATGCGGGTGTGCAGTGTCCCGGGGCCGGGGTTGATGTCGGGGTATTCCACGGGCTCCATGGGCAGGTGCAGCATGAGTTCCAGCCCTCCGGCTTGGGCGCTGCGTGCGATGGCGTCCCGGTGGGGGCTGTGGGGCAGGACGGCGAGGGTGAACGGGGCGTTCAACCCGATCAGCTTTTCGGCGAACGAGCGGTCATAGCCCAGATCGTCGATGATGATCGCCACCCGCGGGAGTTTGCGGCCGGGCGGCAGCTCCGGCGGTGTCGGCGGCAGGGCCGCGTGCAGCGTCTCCGGCTCGCCGTTCTTGGGTGCGGACGGCCTGTCGGGGAAGACCTCGTAGGCCGGGGGCTTGGACGGAGCCGGTTTTTCTTCCGGGGCCGGGCGGGCCGGCACCCGAGCGGCAGACGGTTTGTCTGCGGGCCGGGTGTCGGGCGGCCGGGGACGCGCCGGCGGGCTCTCCGCCTTCAGCGGGGGCTTTTTGCGTTCGGTCAGCGCCGGGCGCGGCTCTGGCGACGGCAGGAAACGCGCCGCCACAACGGCGCCGAGGATGATCGCCGCCACGACCGCCACGGCCCCCAGCACCTTGAGCAGCGGCAGCCGGGTGCGGCGTTTTCGTCCGCTCGTACGGCGGCGTTTTCCTTTGCGGGGAGTTTTGGCTTGAGGCATACCGAAGCCGTGGATGCGACGGGCCGGCCGATCAGCTCTTCACGTTCTTGAGCATGTCGTGCCCTATGAGAATCTCCAGCGCCCGCATCACCTGGTTGTCGGTTTGCAGCGACTCCACCTTGAGCGGTCCCACCCGGGCCTCGGTGTCCTTGATGGGGGTTTTGTCCTTGTCGGTCTTTTCAGTCTTCTTGGGCGCGGGCTTTGCGGGCTTTTCGGCCGGCTCCCCTTCGGCCTCCAAGTGGTTCTCCAAATCCTTTTCCTTGAAGCTCATCTCGTCTTTTTCGGGCTCCTCCGCCTCCATGCGCTTGAACTTTAGCGAGATGTCGGGCTCGATCCCCTTGGCCTGGATGGAGCGGCCGCTCGGGGTATAGTAGCGCGCGATGGTCAGCTTGAGGCCCGAGCCGTCGCGCAGGTTTTCCACCGTCTGCACCGAGCCCTTGCCGAAGGAGGTGCTCCCGAGCACCAGGGCCCGTTTTTGGTCCTGGAGCGCGCCGGCCACGATTTCCGAGGCGCTGGCGGTCCCCCCGTTGATCAGCACCACGACCGGGTAGTTGCGCTGTGTGGCCGAAGGGGTGGCGTTGAAGACCTTGGTGTTTTTCTTGTCGCGGCCCTTGATGGAAAGGATCTGGCCCTTGTCCAGGAAAATGTCGGAAACGCTGATGGCCTGGTTGAGCAGCCCGCCGCCGTTGTTGCGCAGGTCCAGCACCAGCCCCTTCATGGGGGGCAAGCTCGATTCCAGCTTTTCCAGGGCTTTTTCGAATTCCTGGGTGGTCGTGCCCGTGAAGTTGGAGATGCGCACGTATCCGTAGCCGGGTTTGAGGGAGATGGATTTCACGCTCAGAATCGGGATCTCGTCGCGGGTGAGTTCGAATTCGATGGGCTTCTTGATGCCGTTGCGCATGATGGTCACGGTCACCTTGGAGCCTCTGGGCCCGCGCATCATCCGGACCGCCTCCCGCAGGTCCTTGGCGAGTTGGCCGTCCACTTTAATGATGCGGTCACCGGCCTCGATGCCGGCCTTGTCCGCCGGGGTGTCCTCGATCGGCGAGATGACCGTCACAAACCCGTCGCGCATGGTGATGTGGATCCCGATGCCGGTGAACTTGCCCTTGGTGTCGATCTGCAGGTCCTCGTAGGCGTCGGGCAGCATCAGGGAGGAGTGCGGGTCCAGGCCCTGGACCATGCCCTGGATCGCCTTGTGGATCAGGTCCTTGGCCTCTACCTCGTCCACGTATTCGCGCTGGATGAGCTCGATGACGTCGGAGAAGAGTTTCAACCCCTCGTAGAGGTTGTCATTGGTGTTGGCCGAATTCGCCCGCTGGAAGGCAGCGCCCGCCATCCACACGACAGCGGCAGCCACCATGACGAGCCACAGTTTCACGGGCCGATTTCGTTTGCCCATACCGGTTACTCCTTTTCATTCAATATGGCCGGCGGTCGGTGTTGCCCGCCGCCGGCCTTGGGACTGGTTCGGATTCATCTCATCGCCGGCGCCGCAGCACGCCTGCCGGGCGTGGGGTGTCCTCTTTTAAACCATTCCAGCGGGTCCAGGGGGTTGCCGTGATGGCGCAGCTCAAAATAAAGCCCGGCGGTTCCCATGGCCCCGGAGTCACCCACCGTGGCGACCACTTCGCGGGCCTCCACCGGATTGTCAACGGATTTGAAAACGTCTTCCAGGTGCGCGTAAACGGTATAGAAGTTGCTCCCGTGATCGATGATGAGGACGTTGCCGTATCCCTTGAACCAACTCGCGTAGATGATTTTGCCGCTGTGAACGGCCTGCACCGGATCGCCTCTGTCGGCCGCAATCTCGATGCCGCTGCGAAAGGCCGGAGCGTTGAACTGCGGATCCCTGAACGGACCGTACAAGGATACAATTTTACCTTTAACCGGGGGCAGAAGCAAGCCCTTCGAGTCCGAAAACGGTTTTGCGGGTCGATGCCCGCCGTCGGTGCCTGAAACGGCCCGCCGACCCAGGGACCCGATTTGCTCGTCCAGCGCCCGGGCGGATTGCCGCAGGGTGTCGATGGCGGCCAGCTGGAGCTCCTTGCGGTTTCGAATCTGGGCGAGCAGCTGTTCGCGGTTCACTTTCTCCCGACCGGCGGAAGCGAGCTGCCTCTCATACTCGCCGGCCCGCGTGCGCTTCTCCGCCTGCTGGCGCTCCAGGTGCTCCCGCAGCTCCGCAAGTTCGGCCTGCTGGGCCATGAGGGCCTCGCGGGCCCGTTCATCCTGGGCAAGGATTTGCCCGAGGGCTTTCCGGCGCTGAACAAACTCCGCCACGGAGTCGGCCGAGGCCAGCAGTTGCGCGGTCCCGAGCGAGCTGACCTTGTACAGGGCGACCAGCCGTCCGGACATGGCGGCCTCACCGGCCCGGATGCGGCGGGAAAGATCCGCGACCGTCGTCGCGGTGCTGGCGATGTTCTGCTCGAGTTCGTCCAGTTCGGCCTTGAGCGCCGCCGTGCGCCGGCGATGGCGCTGCAGGGAGCGCGCGGCGGCCTCCAGCGCGCCGGCGATATCGCCCTCATCGCGCGCGACCCGGTCGAGCTCGGCTTCCTGCTGCTGGATGTCCTGCCGCAGCGCGTCGGCCTCTTCGCGCAGGGTTTCGATGGCGCCGCGCTCCCCGCCGGCGCTGCTTTGCGGTGACTGCGCGTCGGCCTCCCCCAACAAGCCCGTCAGGCACAGGATCAGGAGCGCGCTCACGCACCGGGCGACCGCCGGCGATGCGGGTGTTAATCCCGTCTTGCCGATCCAACCTTTCAAATGCGCTCTTTTAAGCGCCATCACGACCTCAAGGATTGCATGAGCGAGACGTGGCAGCCCAGCCACCCGACGATCATGCTGGCCGCGACGATGGCCGCAATCATCTCCACGGAGAGGAAGCGGATTTCGAACAGCCCCGCCACCGCGCTTTGCTCCGCGCCGGCCGCCAGGAGGCTGAAGACGCCGAACAGCATTCCCAAGCCGATGGCGGCTCCGGCGAGCCCTTGGATCAGGCCCTCGATGTAAAACGGGGTCTTGATGAACCCCTCGGAGGCGCCGACCAGCCGCATGATGTCGACCTCCTGCTGGCGGGAGTAGATCACCAGCCGGATCGTGTTGGCGACGATCGCAACCGTCGCCAGCAGGAAAAGCCCGGCCGTCACGACACTGGCCAGCCGCAGCAGGTCGACGATGCCCCGGAACGTCGCGACCCATTGCTGCCCGTATTCGACGTCGTCGACATCGGCGAAGGCGCCGATGGCGGCCGCGATGCGCTCGATGCGCTCCCAGCCCTCGGCGGTCGGCAACAACCGGATCTCGAAGGCATCCGGCAGTGGGTTTTCCGCAAGGTGCTCGAACAGCGACGCCTGGCGCCGCATCTGGGCCTTGAGGTGGGTCAGGGCCTGCTCGCGCGGGATGAAGCGCGCCGTCGCGACACCGTCGATGGATTCGATCGCCCGCTTCAGGCTCGAAACCGCATCGGCCGCGGCGTCCGGCTTGAGATAGGCCATGATGCGGGCGCCCCGCTTCCAGGCGGTAAGGACGTCGCCGGTGTTCACGAAGAGGAGCATACCAAAGCTGACGATCAGGATGGCAAGCGCGATCGTGGCGATGGTGACGGCGTTGAGGAAACGGTTGGCGAGGATGTCCTCGATCGCCCGTTTAAAGTACCATGCGATCATAGCGTTTCTCGACGTGGCCGGCGGCGTAGAGCCGGCCCTGGTTCAGGTACAGCACCCGACCTCCGATGCTGCGGATCATGCCCTTGTCGTGGGTGGCGATAATGACGGTGGCCCCGCGGATGTGCGCCGCCTGCAGCAGGTCGATGACCGCCCGGGCGGACTCCTCGTCCAGGCTGCCCGTCGGCTCGTCGGCCAGAATGATCTTCGGGTCTCCCACGATGGCCCGCGCCACCGCCGCGCGCTGCTGCTCGCCGCCGGAAAGCCGGGGCGGCAGCGTGTCCGCATGCCCCTCCATCCCCACCATGCGCAGCACGGCCCGGACTTTCTTCGAGATGAGGCGGCGCTCGCAGCCGGCCGCCTCCAGCACGAGGGCGACGTTCTCGAAGACGGTCCGGCCGGGGATCAGCTTGTAGTCCTGGAAAATGACGCCGCATTTGCGCCGCAGCCGCGGAACGCGGTCGCGGCGCAAGTGTGCGAGCGAGGTGCCGTCGACGATCACCTCGCCGGCGGAGGCGCGGGTCCCGAAGTAAAGCAGCTTGAGCAGGGTCGTCTTGCCGGCGCCGCTCGGCCCGCTGATGAAGACCCACTCGTTCTTGGCGATATCGAAGTTCAGGTCGGAGAGGGCCGTGAGGCGGCCATAGGTGTGATGGACATGGACCAGGCGGATGATCGGGTTGTCCGCATCACGGTCCGTCATTCAAGGGTTTCCTGGCCGATCGCCCGGAACAGGACGGCCTGGGCGATTTTGAAATCGAACAGGGCGTTGTAGTAATTGGTTTCGGTCTGGGTGAGCAGCGTCTGGGCGATCAGGACATCGGTCTGGGTGGCCACCTGCTCCTTGTACTGTTCCTCGGTAATGCGCAGGTTCTCCTTGGCCTGCTCCACGGCCTTCTCAATCGTGACGATGTTGGTCTCGGCCTCCTTGGTGCGCAGCCAGGCCTGTTTCACCTGGAGGCTGATGGTGTCCTGCACCTCGGATTTCTTGTACTTGGATTGGGCCAGGCGCGCCAGCTTCTCCTTGCGGTTGTAGCCCGTCCGGCCCCATTCCCAGAAGTTCCAGGTGGCGGTGGCCTGGACGCTCCAGCCGGCAGCGTCGCTGATGCCTTCGCCGCCGTGCGCCTGCCAGTCGTCGCCGGTCCGGACGTAGGCCCCCGTGAGGTTGACGGTGGGGAAATAGTCCTTCTCCGTGAGCTTCACCTGTTTTTGCGCGATCTCGATATCCACGTCCGCCACCTGGATCTCGAGGCGGTTTTTCTGGGCCACAGCCAGGCAGGCGTCCAGCGTCTGGGAGTAGCTGGTGTAGTCCAGCTCCTGCAGGAGGGAGACCGGGGCGTTGACCGGCCGGCGCAGGACCGTGTTGAACTGGGTCTTGGCGATTTCGAGGTTGTTCTGCGCTGCCGTCAGCTGCTGCCGGGCGTTGGCCAGTTGGACCTGGCTCTGCAGCAGGTCGTTCAGGGGGCTCAGCCCCACCTTGTAGAAGTTTTCGGACACCTCTTTCTGGGAGGAGATCGACGTGACGGTCTGCTGGGAGACCTCCAGCAGCTTTTGATTTTTCAGCACCGAAAAATAGGCGTTCTTGGCGTCCAGGATCACATCCTGGCGGGTGATCTTGGCCGAGGTCTCGGCCCGATCCAGGCCCAGCTCCGAAATCTTGTATTGGTTGATGATCCCGAAACCGGCGAAGATCGGCTGGGTGAAGGAGGTCGTGAACGTGTATTGCTCCTCCGGAGAGGTCACGATGTCCCTGCCCGACAGCAGACTCGGCGAGGTTTTAGGCTCGTTGCGATGGATGGCGTTGTAGCTCGTGCCAAACGTCGGCAGGAAGTTGGTCATGTTCGAGCTGCGGTTCGCCTGGGCGGCGTTGATATCTTCCCCGGAGCGCTTGATCTGAAGATTGGCCTTGAGGGCGAGATCGATCGTCTCCTTCAGGGAAAGCGCCGGCTCGGCGGATTGCGCCGCCCCGCATACCGGAACCAGCATGCTGAGGAGGAGTCCTGCCGCCAGCGCCCGGAACCCGCGGTCAATGATGTTCATAGCATCCTTTCGGGAAGAAGCCCTGGGGGAATCGATTGACCCGTTTCGGCGAACCTGATATGAAAGCGGCGAGTCCAAGGAGGGCCGACCCCGGTTTTTCTTGCTCAAAGCCTCCACCTCGATCCCATGAAACGTGGCTTCTTCCAATCCGGTGGAGGCTTTTTTATATCCAATCGGCCTGACGAAATCAACCCTTAACGATGTTGCGGGCAGGCCGCCCGGCGCGGGATAGGGCGGCGGCCCGCGCTTCATGGACTCCGGGCCGGGCGCTGCGGCACCGAGGCGGAAAGGCAACCGGGAGAAAACGACCATGAAACGCGAACTCATCGACATGCTCTGCCGAAAATCGTTTCAGTACAACGAGGCGCCGGTCTTCAAGCTGGTCTCCGGGCGCACGAGCCACTTCTACGTCAACTGCAAGCCCACGACCCTGCACCCGCGCGGGATGTATCTTGTCGGGCACCTCTTGTTCGAGCACTTGCGGGATGCGGGGGTTACGGCGGTCGGCGGCCTCACCTTCGGCGCCGATCCCGTCGCGATGGCGGCCGCCTTCGCCTCGGAGCTCGGCGGGCAACCCATCCAGGCATTCTCCATCCGCAAGACCCAGAAAGACCACGGCATCGTGCGCTGGATCGAGGGCGACATTCAGAAAGGCGCGCGGGTGGCCATCGTGGACGATGTCGCTACCACCGGCGGGTCAACCATCACGGCCATCGAGCGCGCGCGCGCGGAGGGGCTCGAGGTGGTCAATGCGGTGGTGCTGGTGGACCGTCAGGAGGGCGGGCTCGACAACATCCGCGGGCACGTGGCGGACGCATCCGGTTTGATCACGCGGGATGAGCTCTTGGCGCGCTGGAAGGAGATCCGGGCGGCTTCCTAATAAGCCAAATTTCGGCGTTGCGCTTCGTCTCGCAATCGCTGCGGCGTACAGTCAGTAGGCCTCGCTCCGCGAGACTCGCGCGCCTTGAACTTTGGCTTATTAGGAAGCCGCCACCAGTCTTTTAATCCTGTCCGACTCTAATTCCCCGCAGCTTGCTGCGTTAAAAACGACAAAAATTTTGAGTAAATAAACCATTCCCGCCGCAAGCGGCGGGAATGGTTTATTCGACGATATACGTCGCGCAGGCGTCCTCGGATTCCCAGGCGCTGACCCGGCTGACGCGGACGGCGGGCTGTTGGATGGCCTGCTGAAGCTCGGCAGCGATATAGGCGGCGATGCGCTCGGAGGACGGCTGCCGGCCCTGGAACAGGGCGAGCTCGTTCAGGTACTGATGGTCCAGCCGGCCGATGATTTCCCGCAGGCGGGCCTTGATGTCGCCGAAGTCCATCACCACCCCGGCCTCATTCAGTTTTTCCCCGGTCAGGAACACCTCGATCTTCCAGTTGTGCCCGTGCAGGTTTTCGCATTTCGTTCCGACCATCGTCAGCCGGTGGGCGGCGGCAAAGCGGGTCACCACCTTCAGTTCGTACATCCCCGGTCCCTCTTAATTAGTGGCGCTCGACGAGTCGCCCTTCAGCATGTGTTTGAGCTTGTTCGTAAACTTGCCTTTTTCGAGCTTGGCGAATTCGCGCAGGAGCTCCTCCTGCTTCTTGGAGAGGCTGGTGGGGGTCTTGACCATGACCTGGATGACCTGCTCGCCCCGCTTGCGGTTTCGCAGCGACGGGATCCCCTCGCCGTGGAAGTAGAACACGTCCCCCGGCTGGGTGCCTTTCGGGATTTCCAACTTGCGGCTGCCCTCCAGAGTGGGGACTGCGATCGTGTCCCCCAAAGCCGCCTGCACGAAGGAGATGGTCACCTGGCAAACGACGTCGTTTTCCCGGCGCTCGAAAAACTCGTGGGGCTGAACGTGGATGAAAACGTAGAGGTCCCCGGGGGGACCGCCGTGTTGCCCGGGCTCGCCCTCGCCGTTCAGGCGCAGCCGGGAGCCGTTGTCCACCCCGGCCGGGATTTTTACGGATACGCGCTTGGTGACCCGGACCTGGCCGTTACCGCGGCAGGTCGGGCAGGGCCGGGCGATCATCTGGCCGTTGCCGCGGCAGACGTGGCAGGTGGTCCGCACGGTGAAAAACCCCTGGGACCGAGAAACCTGCCCGGACCCGCCGCACTGCCGGCAGACCTCGGGCTGGGTGCCTTTCTCGCAGCCGTTGCCGCGACAGTCGCCGCAGGGTTCAAGCTTGGCGACGTCGATCTCGGTCTCGGTACCGAACGCCGCCTGCATGAATCCCAGGGTGAGATCATACCGCAGGTCCGCGCCCCGCTGGCCCCGGGTGCGGGACCGGCCCCGGGTGCTGAAGCCGAAGAAGTCTTCAAAGATGTCGCCGAAGCTTGAAAAAATGTCCTCGAACCCGCCGAAACCGGAGAACCCGGTCCGCTCGAGCCCCGCGTGCCCGAACTGGTCGTACAGCGCGCGCTTCTCGCGGTCGCGCAGCACCTCGTAGGCTTCGGCGGCTTCTTTGAACTGCTCCTCGGCCTGCTTGTCGTCGGGGTTTCGGTCGGGGTGGAATTTGAGGGCGAGCTTGCGATAGGCCGATTTCAGCTCATCCTCGGAGGCGGTCCGGTTGACCCCCAAGACGTCGTAGTAATCCCGTTTGCTCGTCATAAGATATCACAGGCGATGATTGGAGTGTCGGAGACGGCCGCTGGCTGACCTTCGCCGGGGTTTATGATAATGCACGTTCGCCGAAAGTCAATTTGCCCGTCAGGATGCCGCCAAGTCGATCGTCGCGCCGGTCGCCTGGGTGCTGTAGCCCCCCAGGGCCTGCACCCGCTTCTTGAATTCCGCCGAGACGATGGTGTCGAGCAGAATGCGGATGTTTTCCGTCTCGTAGTGCTCCGCGGGGATGACGAGGTCGTACTGTTCGGTGACCACGGGGATGAAGTCCAGATTTAGAGCCCTGGCGGCCGCGAAGATGCCCAGGCCGGCGTCTGCGCTCCCGCTCAGCACCGCGACGGCAACCGACATGTGGGTGAACTCCTCCATGCCGTAGCCGGTGATGCCGGCGGGGTCGATGCCGAGCTGTTTGAGGCGGTAGTCGAGCAGGATGCGCGTGCCCGAGCCGGCCTGGCGGTTGATGAAACTCACGTCCGGCCGGACGAGGTCTGCGATTCCGCGAATGGCCTTCGGATTGCCGCGCCGCACGATCAGCCCGTTGTCCCGCAGGACCAGGGTGACGAGCTTGACGGCCCGGCCCGGGAGGTATTGGCGGATGTAGGAGACGTTGTAGGAGCCGTCGACCGTGTCCAGCAGGTGCGCGCCGGCCAGGTGGCAGGCCCCGCGCTTGATGGCCATCAGGCCGCCCATGCTGCCGACGTGGCTGGAGGAGAGAGACAGCCGGCCGCGGGCGGTCTTGAGCTGGTCGGCCAGCACGTCCAGCGTGTTGTCGTGGCTGCCCACGATGACGATGGTGCGTTTCAGTTCGGCGGCCGGGCGCAGCAGGTCGGCTGTTACGCGCTCGTTTTCCCTGATGCCCTCGGTGTCCGCGGGGATGCGCAGGATGCCGTCAGCCTCGGTGATGGAGGTGATCTGACCCGCCCCCCGGGGCAGGGGGGTCGCGACGATGCGGCCGCTCACCTCGCCGAGCTTCACGCGCACGAACTCCTCCAGGCCGAGCTTGGAGGCGATCTTGCGGGTGGGCTCCACGGTGATGGTGGTGCGCGTCGGCTCCGGCTGGCCCTGGAGTTCCGCGAGCAGGGGCCGCACCAGCTGCTCGAAAACGATGATGGCCGAGACGGGGTAACCGGGCATGCCGAAAGCGGGTACACCGCCGACCCGTCCGACCACCGCCGGTTTGCCGGGCATGATGGTGACCCCGTGGACGAAGACTTCGCCGAGTTCTGCGATGACCGCACGGGCAAAGTCCTCCGAGCCCGCCGACGAGCCGCCGAGGATCATGACCGCCTGATAGCCGCCGCTGAGCGCGGTTTCCACGGCGGCTTTGATCCGAGAGGTGTCGTCTGAGACCATCGGGTGCTGCGTGACCGCCCCCCCGCAGGATTCCACGAGCGCTCCCAGCACGAAGGAGTTGGTTTCCAGCACTTGTCCGGGTTGGAACGCCGCGAGCGGGGCCTTGCGCCAGTCGACCAACTCCGAGCCGGTGGGGATGATCAGGACACGGGGCCGGGCTTTGACCGGCACGGTGAACACCCCGCCGGTCAGCAGCGCCCCCACGCAGTAGGGCGTGATCCGGTGGTGGCGGGGGAAGAGCAGCTCGGTGGCGACGATGTCCTCGCCGACCCGGCGCACGTGCTGCCAGGGAAAGGCCGGTGCCTCGATGACGATGCGCTGCTCGTCGGTGACCTGCACGTTCTCGATCATGATCACGGCATCGGTGCCTGCGGGCAGCACGTTGCCGGTGTTGACGAAGAAGGCCTGACGCCCGACCGAAAGCGTGCGCGGCTGGGATTCGCTGGCGCCGTAAGTGGTCTCGGCCTTCACGGCGACTCCGTCCATGGCGGCGGCGTTGAAGTTCGGGGCGGAGATAACCGCAAACACCGGTTCGGCCAGCACCCGGCCGACCGCCTCCGGAACCGGAACCGTCTCGGCGGCCAGGGACTGCAGCGGCGCCAGCCGTTCACGGACGATTGCCCGGGCTTCGTCGAGGCTCTTCATTTTTAAATAGACGTTCCGTCCCATTTTTTCCTTCAGAAAAAATGACTGTTAAAAGAGATGAACTCGCAAGACGCCTTCCGAATCGATGGCTTTTTAAAGAGGCCAAGTTCAAGGCGCGCAAGGTGTGTGGCGTGAGGCGTACTTCCTGTACGCCGCAGCGACAACGCGCTGAAGCGCAACGCCGAAATTGGTCTATTTACGAAGCCATCAAAAGAGCATCACCTCGACTTCGGCTCCCTTCTCGAGCCCTTCCACATTCTTGCCGATCTCGATAACCCCGTCCGCCTTGACCATCGTGTTGAGCAGACCGGATTTTCCCAGGATCGGCTCGGCCCAGATCCCGTCCGCGCCACGCACGAGCCGGACGCGCACGAAATCCGTACGGCCCTGGGCCGAGGCGACGTTGCGGTTCAGACGGACGGGGATGCGGGTGTCTTGCGACAGGAGGTCGGAAGCTCCGGCAAGATGGCGCAGAAACGGCCGCACGATGCGGGCGAAAACGACCATTGCGGAGACGACGTGGCCGGGCAGCCCCCAGAAGGGCTTGCCGAGGACCCGGGCGAGGATGGTGGGCTTGCCCGGGCTGATGGCGATCCCATGCACCAGGATCTGCGAGCCTGGGAAGGCCGCGATGACCTCGACGGTGAAATCCCGCACGCCGACCGAACTGCCGCCCGAGACCAGCAGCATGTCGCAGCGGTCCAACACTTGCGCGCAGGCCGCGTGCAGTGCGGCGAAATCGTCCTTGACGATCCCGAAGGCGACCGGGACCGCGCCGGACTCGGCGATCAGCCCGGCCAAGGTGTAGCTGTTGACATCCCGGATCTGGCCCGGCCCGGGGACGGCGGCGGCGGGGACGACCTCATCGCCGGTGGAGATGATGCCGACCACCGGTCGGCGGGTGACCGGCACGCGTGTGTGCCCGAAGGCCGCCAGCACGCCGGTGTCCTGCGGCCTCAGCCGGCGCCCGCCGCAGGCGATCACCGCATCTTTTTCAAAATCCTCGCCGGCCGTGATGACGTGCTGGCCGGGGGCGACGCTGCGCAGGACCTCGATGGTGGCCTCGTCCAGCGCATCGGCGTGCTCCAGCATCACGACGCTGTCGGCGCCAGGCGGCAGCATTCCGCCGGTCGCGATGCGAGCCGCCTGGCCGGCCGCGATGGAAAACCCCGGTGACTCGCCCATGGCGATGGAGCCGACCACCTGGAAGAAGGCGGGGCTGGCCTCAGCCGCACCGAAGGTCGAGGCGGCCTGAACGGCATACCCATCGACGGTGGAGCGGGCAAAGTCCGGAAGGTCGGCGTCGGCCACGACATCCTGGGCCAGGACCCGGCCGGCGGCTTCGGTGAGCGGGATCTCTTCCGCGGGCAGCCGGGCAAAGGAGGGGGCGAGCGCGAGCACCTGCCCGACATCCAGGACTTTGAAAAACTCTTTCATCATCGAGGCATTCAAACCCTTTTCTACGAATGTGCCGATCTATTTACACCTGAATTGAGCGATTCCGCCGACTCGCATTGAGGCCCGCTGGGGTCTGCCGTCCGCATGGGCCGCCGCAATCTTTTCCCCGGCCGTCTCAACGGCAGCAACAACCGCTCAGATATTTCCAGAAAGCCCCGGAAGACAGCGTCTCACGACAGCCCCTGCCGCCGCTGCCTGTGAGAAGGTTATTGAAACCCCGGGGGCGTTGTCGGAGCCTGGGAGTCTTTTGCGGCGGCCCATGCGGACGGCAGACCCCAGCGGGCCACTCCGAAAAAACAAAATTGGAACCGCTCAACTCAGGTTACACTAACAGAAAGCCTGCGGCAACTCAAAATCAATTTCTGCGCTTGCAAAATCCTGAATACAGGATATAATCCCCCCGTCAACAGCGGTCCGGGCGGTCCCTCGCTCGGCCGCAATTCGCACATGAGGAAGGTGACCTGATTTTATGCTGGATGATTCCGAGGCGCCCGAGGCGCCTGATGTAACCGCGCGCGCGGATAAACCGGACTTCCTGACCGAGAATCGGTTTGACGAGTTCGAACTGCCGCCCGGGGTGATGGCCGGCCTGAAGGATGCAGGGTTCGAGCACTGTACGCCGATCCAGGCGCAGGCCCTGCCGGTCCTGTTGCAGGGCCGCGACGTGGCCGGGCAGGCCCAGACCGGGACCGGCAAGACCGCCGCCTTCCTGGTGACGGTCATCAGCCGGCTGCTGGCGGTGCCGGAGCGCAAGACCGGCCTGCCCCAGGTCCTGATCATGGCCCCCACCCGTGAACTCTCACGTCAAATATTCGAGGAGGCGCAAGTTCTCAGCCGGCACACCGACATCACCCTGCTCGAGGTGGTGGGCGGCATCGACTACCGGGAGCAGGCGGAGAGCCTTAAAAAGGGTGTCGACATCGTCATCGGCACCCCGGGGCGGATCATCGATTATTTCAAGCAGGGCGTGTTTAAAACAACGGACATAAAGTTTCTGGTCATCGACGAGGCCGACCGCCTGCTCGATCTGGGTTTTGAAAAAGACATGCGCTACATCCTGCGCAAGCTGCCCTTCTTCGAGAAGCGACAGTCGATGCTCTTCTCGGCGACGCTGTCCCACCGGGTTCTGGAGCTGACCTACGAGTTCATGAACCTGCCCGAGTTCATCTCGGTGACCCCGGATGTGGTCACGGTCGAGGGGATCGAGCAGTCGCTCTTTCACATCAGCAAGGACCGCAAGCTGGAGCTGATGCTGGGGCTGCTCCAGCGCGAGCAGTGGAGCCGGATCCTCATATTCGTCAACATGAAGGTGACGGTGGATCGGCTTACGTACAAACTGAAGGCCAACGGCCTGCCAGCCGAGGGGATCACCGGGGATCTGCCCCAGCGCCAGCGCTTCCAGCTGATGGAACGCTTCAAGAACGGCCAGCTCAAGATCCTGGTGGCCACCGACGTGGCCTCCCGCGGCATCCACGTGGAAGACATCAGCCACGTGATCAACTACGACCTTCCCCAGGAGGCGGAAAACTACATCCACCGCATCGGCCGGACGGCGCGGGCCGGCAAGACCGGAAAGGCCATCTCGCTGGCCTGCGAGGATTACGTCCTGCACCTCGAGCCCCTGGAGACCATGCTGGGCTACAAAATCCCGGTGGTCTGGCCAGAGGACGACTGGTTCGTGGAGGACCGTGCGCCGCACTCGGACCCGGCGCGGCGCGGGCGGAGTGGCCGACCCGAACGCGGCGGCGGCCGCAGAGACCGCCCCGAACGCAGCGGCGGTCGCAGGGACAGGCCCGATCCGGCCGGAGGTCGCCGCGACCGGGATCGCGGGCGGGAACAACCGGCGCGCGAGGAGCGGCCGAACAAACCGAAAACCAAACGCATCCCCGGGGCTTTCTTCGGTTTCGGGCCGGCCGTGGCAGAGGAACCCGAGGTTTTGGAGATACCGCCCGAAGCTTCGGTTCAGGCCCCGGTCGAGGCCTTGGTCGTAGTCCCGGCTGAGAGACCGGAAGCAAGCGCAGGGGTCGAACCCGCGCCGGCCGAGCGCCCCAAGAAACGCCGCCGCCGCCGCAAGAAAAAAGCCGCCCCGGCCGGCGCCATTTCGGCGGCAAACAGCAGCGCGCCGCCCGAGCCCGCGGCACCGAGCCCTTCGGAGACAATGCCGGACGAGCCGGCTTGATTTTCCGGCCTGCACGCCGAAGCTATCCGCCCGGCGCTGCTGAAATCCTTTCCTGAAACGTGCAGCCCATGGGACACGTGTTCGATTTTCACGAAGCCTGCGCCTATGAAAAGTGGCTGCAGCAGCCGGAGAATCAGCTGGCTTTCGAACTGGAAGTCAAGCTGCTGCGGGAGATGCTGCAGCCGCGGGCCGGCGAATCCATCCTCGATATCGGGTGCGGCACGGGGTCGTGTCTGCCGGCCTTCCTTGAGATGGGGCTGAAGGTGACCGGCATCGACCCGTCGACCTATATGCTCGACCTCGCGCTGCAAAAGACGGGCAACCGCGCGGACCTCTACCGGGGCTTCGCTGAAGACCTGCCCTTTGACGACAACTCCTTCAACTATGCCTGCCTGTTCACCAGCCTGGAGTTCGTGGACGACGCCCGGCAAGCCCTGGCAGAAGCCTGCCGTGTCGCCAAGGACCGGCTCTTCATCGGCGTCCTGAACCGTTACGCCATCAAGGGCGTCGAGCGCCGGGTCAAGGGGGTTTTCACCCCGTCGATCTATAACCACGCCCGCTTCTTCAGCGTGTGGGAACTGAAGCGCCTAGTCTACGACCTGGTCGGCCACGTGCCGGTGACCTGGCGCACCGCCTGCCAGCTGCCGCTGCCCTCGGGCAAGTTCGCGGCCAGCTTCGAGCAGGCCTTTCTCCAGCACTGCCCCTTCGGCGCCTTTGCCGGCATGGTGGTCATCCTCGTCCCGCGTTTTCGGACGCGCCCACTCACCATGCGCTACCAACCCAGCCACACGCCGCGGGAAGTGCCGGGATGACCCTATCCGTTTCGGTATAAATGGAAGCACTCCTGTATGACAAGCTGGGGGACCGCAAGGTCAGGTGCGCGCTGTGCAGCCACCGTTGCATCATCCCCGAGGGCCGGCGGGGGGTCTGCAGCGTGCGCGAGAACCGGGGCGGAGCGCTGAATACGATGGTTTACGGGCGTCTCATCGCCCGTCACATCGATCCCATCGAAAAAAAGCCGCTCTACCATTTCCTGCCGGGTTCCCTTTCCTATTCCATCGCGACGGTGGGGTGCAACTTCCGCTGCCGGTTCTGCCAGAACGCCGACATCGCCCAGATGCCGGCCGACAGCGGCGGGTCCATCATCGGCGAGCAGGCCAGTGCGGCCGAGATCGTGGCGGCGGCCGAGGCGGGCGGGTGCCGGAGCATCTCCTACACCTACACCGAACCCACGGTCTTTTTCGAGTTCGCCCTGGAAACCGCAACGCTCGCCCGCGCCAGGGGCATCCGCAATGTTTTCGTCACCAACGGGTACATGACCCGGGAAGCCCTGGAGATGATCAGCCCATGGCTGGACGCCGCCAACGTGGACCTCAAGGCGTTCACCTCAACGTATTACCAGGAGCAGTGCGGCGCGAAACTCAAGCACGTGCAGGAAACCCTTCGAAACATGAGGTCCTTGGGGGTGTTCGTGGAGGTGACCACCCTGATCGTCCCCGGGCTGAACGACAACCCCGACGAGCTCGAGGCGCTGGCCGCGTTTCTGGTCGGCGACCTGGGGCCGGACACGCCCTGGCACATCAGCCGCTTCCATCCCACCTACCGACTGACCGACCGGCCCCCCACTCCCGTATATACCTTACGCCAGGCGCGCGCGATCGGCCTCGCTGCCGGGCTTCGCCATGTCTACACCGGCAACGTACCCGGCGACACCGGGGAGAACACCTTCTGCCCGGGCTGCGGCGAGCTGCTCATCGAGCGCTGGGGGTTCCGGGTCCAGAGATTGCGGTTGGTGGACGGGTGCTGCGGGAAATGCGGAAAAACGATAGCGGGGATTTGGAATTAAACCGATCAGACAGGAGCGGTTTTTATTTTCTGCACCGCCAGCAGCGACACGACCCCCATGGCGGCGCCGGCAAAGAAGGGGATGCGGTAGTCGATGACCCAGAGCATCCCGCCGATGGCCGGCAGGAAGACGGCCGCCAGGTGGTTGATGGTGAACCCCATGGCCATGCTTGGCGCGATATCCTGGGGGTCGCCCACCTTCTGGAAATAGGTGCGGATGGCGATGGCAAAGGTGAAAAATATCTGGTCCAGGATATAGATGAACGCCACGAGGAGCTTTGAGTCGGTGGTCGCGTAGGCGGTGAAAAGAAAGATGACGCTGGCATATTCCAGGGAGAGGACTTTGCGCTCCCCGAAACGGATGATGCTTTTACCGACCAGGGGGCTCAGGAAATAATTGATCGTGTTGTTGATGACGAAGAGGATCGTCACTTCCTGAACTGTGTACTGGAACTTCTGAACCAGCAGCAGCACGGAAAAGGCGATGAAGACCTGGCGCCGTGCTCCGGCCATGAACGTGAGGAAGTAAAAAAGCCAGTATTTCTTGCGCAGGACCATCTGTTTGCGCTGCGGGATGATGTTGATGTCGGAGGGGTCGCGGGTCAACAGCGCCCACAATCCCGCAGCGGCGATCAGGGCGCCGACGATGAGATAGACCTGGGTGAAATCGAGAAACGACGTCATCACCCAGATGAGCAGGCCGATCCCGATGCTGGTGGCGGCGGCGAGGCTGGTGAGTTTGCCGAATACCCAGGGGGATTCGTCCTTTTTGAAATACTGCAGGGTCAGCGACATGTTGGTGGTTTCATAATAGTGAAACCCGAAGCTGCTGATGAGGGTGGTGATGGCGATCCCGGCAAAGGTGGGGAAAAAACCGGTCGCCGCCAGCCCGGCGCCGAGAATGAGAATGGATATGGCCGAGAGCCGATGCTCGCGGATGACCAGCATGACATACACCGCCAGCAGCGCCAGGAACCCCGGGATTTCGCGAATGGATTGGATCATGCCCACGTGGTTGCCTCGCAACCCGGCGACATCGACCGCGAAATTGTTGAACAGGGTGGTCCAGGTCTGAAGGCCGACAGTGGAACTCATGGTCAGCACCACGAGGTACCAGAACATGGGGTTTCGTTTTATGGACTCTGGTTCAAGCATGCTAAACGACCGTGTTTGAGGGTTATGTGGAATCGAACGAATGGTTGTTCAAGTTCATTAACCACTATTTGACGACTTCGCAGAAAATTCAACTTCGGCGTTGCGCTTCATCTCGTTGTCACTGCGGCGTATGACAAGTACGCCTCATGACACGAGATTCGCGCGCCTTGAATTTGGAACTTTTTACAAAACCGTCGGCAAATCGACTTTTTACGAGCCCATGATTTTGGGTTTTTATATTAATTTTCAGCGGTAGCTGAAAATTAGGTTTAAATTTTTGAACCTTTGCCTTTAATAAAAAATGTCTTTAAATACAATAAGTTTTTACAAATATCCCTAAAATGGCCAGCGATGGTGGTTTATTATTTTGAACTCTGGCTTACCAAATCGGTGCCGGCAGAGCACAGATGCCGGTGCGGACACCGGATGAAAAATTTATATATCTTCTTGAATTTAAATACTATTAATTTTTTATCGGGTAAAAATCGCCCCTGAATCCACGGATGGCAAGGCATTTGCATTACGATAATGTCAAGCCTAATAATTTCTTCATCTGTACTCCTCCTTAACGGCTAATTGGACAATCCAATTAGCCGTTACCATTTTGCGGCTCCCATGGATACCCTGCCGATACCGGCGGGGTACCCGCCCATGTTTTTTCCATGATGACGCAACGTGCCATGACCGGGTTTTTGTGATATGCGAGAAAGGCCATGATCATAGACTTCCACACCCACCTGTTCCCCGAGGCCATCTGCTCCGGCAGGCAATGTTACTGTGAGTCGGAGCCGGCCTTCGAATGGCTCTACCGCTCGCCCAAGTCGCAGCTTGTGAGCGCGCCGGGGCTTCTGGCGGCCATGGATGAAAACGGCGTCGACACATCGGTCGTTTTCGGGTTCCCCTGGCAAGCGCCTGAGCTTTTCAAACTGCACAACGACTACATCATGGAGATGGTTCAGCGGCATCCCGGCCGCCTGATCGGATTCGGGTGCTTCGACCCCTCCAGCGACGAGGCCCCCCGGGAGGCGGAGCGCTGCCTTGCCGGCGGGCTTGCGGGAATCGGGGAGCTTGCCTTCTACCGCTCCGGGATCGATGACGATGCCCTCGATCGGCTGGCGCCGGTCATGGAGATCTGCCGCGAGCGCGGCGGCCCGATCCTGATCCATACCAACGAGCCCGTCGGCCATGCCTACCCGGGTAAAACCCCCAACACCCTTGCCCAGATTTACCGCTTGGTCAAGCGGTTTGCCGCCAACCGCATCGTACTGGCCCACTGGGGCGGCGGCTTGTTTTTCTTTAACCTTCTAAAAAAAGAGGTCAAGGAGCAGCTCCGGAATGTCTATTTCGACACGGCCGCCTCTCCCTTTTTATACAACCCCGAGATCTACCGCATTGCCATTCAACTCGTCGGGGCGGAGAAAATTCTCTTCGGAAGCGATTACCCGCTGCTCGCCCCGGCCCGCTATTTCAAAGAGCTGACCGCTGCGAATCTCACCGATGAAGATCGCGAACAGATCTGCGGCCTCAACGCCGCCCGTCTCTTGAATTTATAAGTATCAGCATGCCGAGAAGGCTCTTGGCGCCGTCTCCAACCTGAACGCACCCGGATCAGGGTCACCGAAAATGATGAGACAACCACTTCACATGAAGCGTGTGACGGCAGCACTGTTTCTCTGGGTCTGTCTATTGCCCGCTGCCGGTTTCACGGATACCGGGTCTTCGGACGAGCTTGCCGACCAGGCCACCCTGAGGCGCTGGGCGGTGGAGATGAAGACCGCCGCACGCGGCCCGTTTCAGCAGATACGCTGGTTCTGCAACGACGGCAGCGTGCATCCGCCGGGGGAATACACCTGCCGGGAGCGCGGTGGCGGCATCCAGCACGGGGAGTGGACCGAGCGCGTGCGGCGGCTGCGCGACAACGGGTATTGGATCGCCAACCTGTTCGCCGAAGTCCGGCCGGACGAGCTTCTTGGGCAGCCAGATGCGGAGGTGGCGATCGCGCAAATGGTGCTCGAGCAGTACCTGGTGAGCATCGATGACGGCTGGATCTTTCGCAGGGCCCAGTATTACCGCGGCGCGCTGCAGCCCGAGGACGAGAACAAGGGCGGCCGCGATCTGCTGCGCGCCATGGCGGCCGAGCCGGGCTGGCAGACCACCCGCTTCACCCTGCTGCGGGAGGCGGTGCGGTTTTTCCCCCACGGGCTGCGGATGGCCCCGATCAGCGAGATGCGCCAGCTCTCACGCACACTTGCCGAGGCCGATCCGGCCTTCGAGCCGCTGCGAACGAAAATCCACGTGCGGCCGGATGCCGGGGATGCCGGACGGGTGCGGCAATACGCTGTCCAACAGGGCAAGAAGGAGCTGGCCGCCGACTACGAGAAACTGGCGGCCTTCATCGGTGAGGTCTATCGTCCCCGCAATGGCCGCACAGAGATCCTGGCGCTGGACACCAGGGCCATGTCCCCGGCGCTTTCCCGGCAGATCCGCGAGGCGGCCGGCCGGCTGGGAGCCGAACAGGACCCGGCCGAACGGTTTCAGGCCGGCAGCGGTTTGCTTGCCAAGATGCGCGAGCAGCTCGGGTCGGCCGGCAACCGCCAGCAGACGCTGGCAGTGCTCGATGCCGGCCTCGCCCTGGAACTCGACCTTTTCGTCACCGCCAACGCCCTGCTCGACCGACTTCCCGGCGCCTCTCGCCGCGAGCGGCTTAAATGGCTGAAGGCGGCCGTTGACGGGCTCTGCGGCACCGGCTTCATTTCAGGCCGCCAGCGGGCAGCCCTGCTGGAGGTTTTCGACGGCATCACCGCCTCAGCGCCGGAACTCGCCGATTACAAGGCCGCACTGGACTACGCCGCCAGGGTACCCGGCTGGGCGGACCGGACCCTGAGGTTTCATTTTACCCGCGCCGTCGACACGCTGTCGGTGCTGGAGCCACTGACCGGCACCTACGTTCACGACCGTCTGCGGGGAAGCCTGCTGATCGCCTATTCGGCCATCCTCGACAGCCTGCTTGAAGACGCAAACCGTCAAGTTGGAATCACCCACCGCCTGATGGGAAGCAGCGTCGACAGCGGGCTGACCGGGCTGAACCCCGGCATCGCCAGAGGGGTGCTCATGGTGGCCCGGCCCGGCGACGACCCGGGCCGCTTTTCGCGCAACGGCATCTACGTTCTGCCCGCGACCATTGAAAACCTGCCGCCGGTGGCCGGGATTATCACTGCCGACAAGGGCAACATGCTCTCCCACGTGCAGCTTCTGGCCCGAAACCTCGGCATTCCCAACGTGGTCGTCGCGCCGGGGCTGTTGCCGCGGGTCCGCACGCTGGAAGGACAGCGGGTTGTCCTGGCGGTTAGCCCGGGAGGTGTTGTCCGCATTGCCGCTGACGGGCCCGACTGGGACGAGGTCTTTGTGCTGGAATCCAATGAGCCCTCGGTGGTCATCCGGCCGGACCTGGCCAAGCTGGACCTGTCCACCCGGCGGCTGATACCGCTGACGGAGGTGCGCGCCGCAGACGCGGGCCGCATCTGCGGACCCAAGGCGGCCAACCTGGGTGAACTCAAGCACCACCTCCCCGAAGCGGTCACCGAGGGTGTGGTAATTCCCTTTGCGGTTTTCCGGGCCGTTCTCGACCGGCCGTTGGAACCCGGCGGGCCCACGGTCTTCCAGTGGATGCTGGAGCAGTATGCGCTGATCCGCAGCCTTGCCGCGGACCCCGACCGCCAGCGCCAGGTGTCCGCGCAGTTTCTCGAGCGCATGCGCGGCCGCATGGCGCAGGCCGACCTCGGCGAGGACTTCGCCGACGCCCTGCGCGCCGCCATGCAGAAAGCCTTCGGGACCGACGGCGGCTACGGCGTGTTCGTGCGCAGCGATACCAATGTAGAGGACCTGCCGGGGTTCAGCGGCGCCGGGCTCAACCTGACCGTCATGAACGTGGTGGGATTTGACCGCGTGGCGGAGGCGATCCGCCGGGTATGGGCCTCGCCCTTTGCCGAGCGCGCCTACCAGTGGCGCCAGTCCCTCATGGAAAATCCCGAGCACGTTTATGTCTCGATCCTGTTGCTCAAGAGCGTGCCCTCGGAAAAATCCGGCGTAATGGTCACGGCCGATGTCGAGAGCGGCCGGCCCGGACAGCTGTCGGTGGCCGTGAGCGAAGGGGTGGGCGGCGCCGTGTCCGGGCAGACCGCCGAGGAGCTGCGGATCGATCCTGTCGACCGCAAGGTGCTCCTGCTCGCGCAGGCCACGGAGCCCCTGAAATCGGTGCTGCAGCGCGAAGGCGGGATGGCCCGGGTGCCGGCTTCCGGCGCCGATGCGGTGTTGAGCGACGCGGAGATCGGCCGGCTCATCGACGTGGCAACGGTGCTGCCGCAGCGGTTTCCGCTCATCCGGGACGCCCAGGGCCTGCCGGCGCCGGCCGACGTCGAGTTCGGATTCGTCCAGGGCCGTCTGGTGCTTTTTCAGGTCCGGCCCTTCCTGGAACGCGCCCGGGCCCGCAAAAACCTGTTCCTGAACCGCCTCGACGCGGCGGGCCGCCAGTCCGCCGAAAAGAGCGTGAACCTGGATGAAATCCCCGGGAGGCCCGGCGGATGAGCATGCGGCTGAGACTATGCATTGGGTTGGCGGCTTTTTTCTGGGCAGGCGCTGCACTGGCCTATCCGCTGGAC
>DATITS010000067.1:0-2920 GCA_035467535.1 Desulfobacterales bacterium | reverse complement strand
GTCAGCCAAAACGGATATTCGCTTGAGGCAAGAGGCTTGAGGCTCGAGGCTCAAGACAAATTCAGACCCGGTCAGTCAGGCTTCCAGCTTTGAGCTTCCAGCCGATTGCATGTGAGCATTTACAAAAGCCGCACAACGCCGATTCCCGGCGCGAGGTGCGGTTTTTCAATACCCTGCCAATGCCGCCTTCGGGCAGGTGGCTCTCCTAAAACCCGAGGTTGAGTTGACATCTCTATGTTTTGTCTTTATACTGACCCCGTTGGCTAAAAAAAGACCTTTCTGGAGTTTTTACCCGCTGTTAGAGCCGAGTTCGGGTTCAGGTGGGGTTTTCTTTGTCTTCAGTCGTTAGCGTTCCGTTAGAACGCGAGAGTGGCGGAACTGGTAGACGCACTGGATTTAGGATCCAGCTCTGGCGACAGAATGGGAGTTCAAGTCTCCCCTCTCGCACCACGCCGGCAGGTCATCTCGTTGCCCGGGGTGCAAGTCCCCGCGCATTAGAAAGGATTTATAATAAACTCATGCAGGTTACAGTAGAAGACATCAGCAGCGTCAAGAAAAACCTTCGCGTCGAGATCCCGCGGGAGGAGGTAGCCCGTGAAATCGACAAGGCGTACGATCAGCTCAAGAAGACGGCCCGGGTCAAAGGCTTTCGACCGGGCAAGACGCCCCGTTCCGTCCTCGAAAAAATGTTCAGGAAGGACGTGCTGGCCGACGTATCCTCCCGGCTGATCCAGAGCTCCTTCATCGACGCCATCAAGGAGAAGGACCTCCGGGTGGTGGGGCAGCCGAAGCTGGAACCGCCGGAGCTCGACGGCCCTAAAGACTACGCCTACGCTGCCACCGTCGAGGTCGCCCCGCAGATCGCGGATTTCGATTTCAGGGGCCTCACCCTGAAACGGTCCAGCTATCAGGTGAGCGAGGCTGAGGTGGACGTACAGCTGAAGCAGCTCCAGAAGAACCTGGCGCGGCTGGAGAAGATTGCCGAGACCCGGCCGGTATCAGACGGGGATCACGTGCTGATCGATTTTGAGGGTTTCCGGGACGGCAAGCCCTTTGCCGAAACGGCCCGGACCGAGAACTTTACCTTGAAAGTGGGCTCCGGCAACGCGCTCGCGGAATTCGACCAGGCGTTGGTCGGCATGAACCCCGGCGACAGCAAGCAGTTCCCGGTGACGTTTCCGGCCGATTACGCGAACAAGGCGCTGGCCGGCCAGGCCGTCGATTTCAAAGTGTCTTTGAAAGAGATCCGGCAGGAGATCCTTCCCGACATCGACGACGAGTTGGCCAAGCGCACCGGCCGGTTCGAGACCCTGGAGGACCTCAAGCGCGAGATCCGCGCCAACCTCACCCAGGGCTACGAAAAACGCGTCGAGCAGGAGCTCAACGAACAGGTCTTCACCGGCCTGCTCGCCCGGACGCAGTTCGAGGTGCCGGAAGTGATGGTGACCATGGAGCTGGAAGGGATCATCGAAGAGGCCGAACGCTCCTTTTCCTACCGCAACAGCTCCCTGGAGGAGGCCGGGCTCAGCCGCGAGATCATCGCCGAAAAATACCGTGAAACGGCCTTGAAGCAGGTCAAGCGCCACCTGATCCTAGGTCACCTCATCGACCAAGAGAAGCTCAGCATCGGCGATGAGGAGCTTGAAGCGGCCTTCCAGTCCATGGCGGAAAACTTCAAGCAACCCGTAGAGGAGATCAAAGGCTACTATCGCAAGAACGACGATAAGCTCGATTACTACAAGCATGCCCTGCTCGAGAAGAAGGTGCTCAAACTCATCTTCGACAGCAGCGCCATCGAGGACGTGCCGTCGGATGCAACCGCCTAACAGGCTATAGCAGGGTATGGACGTCGAGTTTCACTTACGCTGAAGGAGGACCATCGTGCCCCTGATTCCCATGGTCATTGAACAGAGCAGCCGCGGCGAGCGGGCCTACGACATTTTCTCCCGGCTGCTGAAGGATCGGATTATTTTTCTCGGCTCCGCCATGAACGACGAAGTCGCCAACCTGCTGATTGCGCAGCTTCTGTTCCTCGAATCCGAGGATCCGGAAAAGGACATCAACTTTTACATCAACTCGCCGGGCGGACTGGTGACGGCAGGGCTGGCAGTGTACGATACCATGCAGTACATCAAGTCGGACATTACCACCGTGTGTATCGGACAAGCCGCCAGCATGGGCGCCCTGCTGCTCACGGCCGGCTCCCCGGGCAAGCGCTACTCGCTGCCCAACGCGCGCATCCTCATCCACCAGCCGATGGGCGGGTTCCAGGGCCAGGCGTCGGACGTCGAGATCCAGGCCAAGGAGATGCTGCGGATGAAAGAGTCCCTGAACCAGATCCTGGTCCGGCACAGCGGCAAAACCATGGACCAGATCCAGCGGGACACGGACCGCGACTACTTCATGAGCGCCGTAGAGGCCAAATCCTACGGCATCATCGATCACGTCATCGCCAACCGCGACGACCTCGACCGGCTGGAAAAATCGGAGAAATAGCATGGCCAAGAAAAAGGACGACAACGACAACCTGTTCTGCTCCTTCTGCGGCAAGAATCAGTCCGAGGTCCGGAAGCTGATCGCAGGCCCCGCGGTGTACATCTGCGATGAGTGCATTCAGCTCTGCAGCGAGATCATCGAGGAGGAGACCGAAAAGGACTCCAAGGACTCTGCGCACATCCTGACTCCCAAGGAGATCAAGGGGCGCCTGGACGGTTACGTGATCGAGCAGGAACCGGCCAAGAAAAATCTCTCGGTGGCGGTCTACAACCACTACAAGCGGCTGGAGTCCGCCTTCAACGCCGGGGACGTCGAAATCCAGAAGAGCAACATCCTGCTGATCGGCCCGACCGGCTGCGGCAAGACGCTGCTGGCGCAGACGCTGGCGCGGTTTCTGAACGTGCCGTTCACCATTGCCGACGCC
>DATITS010000066.1:0-11414 GCA_035467535.1 Desulfobacterales bacterium | reverse complement strand
CCGGACTGGCAGTGCTGCTGCTCCTGGCCGCCGGGCCGGCGTTCAGCGCCGATCCCGTCAAGATCGGAGTGGTCGATTTGCAGAAGATCCTCGAGACGTCCAACTCCGGCAAGGCGGCCCAAAACGAGTTGAAGGCCCAGCGCGACAAGATGCAGGCGGACATGAAGCAGCGGGGCAACGAGATCCAGGAGATCGAGGGCCGCATGCAGCGCGAAGCCATGGTGATGAGCAAGGAGACGCGTGAGGAAAAGGAGCGTGAGCACCGCATCAAGGTCAGCGATTTCCAGGCGCTGCAGCGAAAATACCAGGGCGACCTGCAGGAGATCGAGCGCAAACTCATGGGCAGGCTCCAGACGGAGATCACCAGCCTCGTCAGCGATATTGCCAAGAAGGAAGGCTACATGCTGGTCATCAGCAACATTGGCGTGATCTATTCGCTGCCGTCCACGGATATCACGGAGCGTCTGATCCAGGAACTGAACTCGAAATCCGGCAAGAAGGCCGGCCAGTAGGACGACGGCCGAGCCGAACGGAGGAAGACCATGGAAACCGTGCTGGACATCCTGGCCATCATGCAGCGCCTGCCGCACCGCTACCCGTTTCTCCTGATCGACCGGATCGTCCGGTTCGTGCCCGGCGAGGAGATCGTAGCGCTGAAGAACGTGACGATGAACGAGCCCTTTTTCCAGGGGCATTTCCCCGCCAAGCCGGTCATGCCGGGCGTGCTGATCATCGAGGCCCTGGCCCAGGCCGGGGGGATTCTGGCCGCCGAAATCAGGGGCCCGGAGAAACAGGGCGACATCATCTATTTCATGGGGATGGACACCGTCCGCTTTCGCAAACCGGTCGTTCCCGGGGACCAGCTCATGCTGGAGGCCCGGGTGCTCAAGATGCGCTCCCGGGTCGCCAAAATGGCCGGCCGGGCGCTGGTGGACGGGCAGCTGGTCGCCGAAGCCGAGCTCATGGCCTCCTTCGGGAACAGCGCCTGATCCCGGCGGTCCATCGGAGGAGGGGAGACTATCATGGCCATCAATCCAGAGCTTCTGGAGATTCTCGCCTGCCCGAAATGCAAGGGCGGCATCCGCTTGAACCCGGCGCAGGACGGCCTGGTCTGTGATCAGTGCCGGCTGCTCTATGAAATCCGGGACGACATCCCCATCATGCTGATCGACGAGGCCCGTCCGTTGACGGACGGCTGAGGCCGTGATGGGGGGGCAACCGGCATGAGCACGCCCCGGCCGCCGCAGCCCGCCAAGCTGGTCATCGGGCTTTTGGTGGGGGATAAAATGCGCCTTCCGGTGCTGGTCGCCGAACTCCAAGATCGGTTCGGGCCGGCCACGCAGGTGAGCCCATGGCTGCCGTTCGGTTATACGGCCTACTACGAAAAGGAAATGGGCGCGCCCCTGTTCCGGCGCGTCCTGGCCTTCCGGGACCTGATGGCTCAGGACGGGCTTGCGCGGATCAAGCGGGCGACCAACGCGATCGAACAGGCACACATGGTGGAGGGGCGGCGGTCCGTGAACATCGACCCCGGCTATCTGCTGCTCGCACGCTTTGTGCTCGCCACCGGGAAAAATTACAGCCACCGGATTTACATCGGCGAGGGCATCTACGCCGAACTGACGCTGGTCTTTGAGCGCGGCGCCTTTCGCCCGCTGCCCTGGACCTACCCGGACTACGCCGATCGGCCGCTGCGCGATTTTCTGCAGCGGGTGCGCGCCCAATACGCCGGCGATCTCAACAGGGTGTTGGACGAGAACCCCCGGCAAGCCGGGGCGGGAGAATGACTGCGCCATGATCAAGAGCATGACCGGTTTCGCATCGGCCGCCGCCACCGAGGGAAACACCACGGTTACGGTCGAGATGCGCACCTATAACAGCCGGAACCTGGACCTGTCGCTGCGGGTCAGCCCGGGGGATCCCGGCCTCGAGGAGCGCATCCGGGCGCTGCTCTCCGGCCGCCTGGTGCGGGGGCGAGTCGAGATCAAAGTCCACGTCGAAACCACCGTGGACGACGCCGCCCGGGTCGAGGTGGACATGAGCCGGGCGCGGGCTCTCATGGCGGTGCTGAAGCGGCTGCAGACGGATCTTGGGCTCGACGGCGCACCCTCCCTGGAACTCTTGATGGCCTGCGGCGGCCTTTTGCAAAACGCGGTGCCGGAGACGGACGTTGAACGCGTATGGCCCACCCTGGATGCCTGTCTTACCCAGGCGCTCGGCGAATTGGACGCGATGCGCGGCCGCGAGGGAAGGTACCTCGCGCAGGACCTAGACGCGCGCCTCGACCGGATCGAAGCCGCTTTGAAAGAGATCGCGGGCAACGCCGCCGGACTGACGGCCATCTACCAGGAGCGGCTGCGGGAGCGCATCGCGACTCTGACCCAAGGGCTCGTGGAGATCGATCACGCCCGCCTGGCCCAAGAGACCGCCTTCCTGGCGGAGCGCTCCGATATTTCGGAGGAGCTCGTGCGGGCCGAGAGCCACATCCGGCAGTTCCGCGGCATCATGGCCGCACCGGAGGCCGGGGGGCGCAAGCTGAATTTTCTGATGCAGGAGCTCAACCGCGAATTCAACACAATGGGCTCCAAGATCGGAAGCGCCGACGTGGCGCACGCGGTCGTGGACGTGAAGTCCGAACTCGAGAAGATCCGCGAGCAGGTTCAAAACATCGAATGACGACGGGTGCCGGGCCCCGGTGGCGGGGTGGACCGGCGCACCGGCGTTCGCTGCTACGGGAACGGAGGCAGGATGGAGCAGGCGCTGCTCAACATCGGTTTCGGCAGCACCGTGGTTTCGGAACGGGTGGTAGCAATCGTCTCTCCGAACTCCGCACCGATGAAGCGCCTGAAGGACGAGGCCCGCGAAGACCGGCGCCTCATCGACGCCACCCACGGCCGCCGGACGCGGTCCATCATTATCCTGGACAGCAATCACGTCGTCCTTTCCGCCATTCAAGCCGAGACGATCTCCCAGCGCTTCGCACTGCTCAAGGAAGCCTCCGAGTAGCGTATGGACCGCCTCCGCCCCCCGAGCCGACAGCGCCCCGCCGCGCCGGCGCCCGCAGCGTCGCGGAAGGCTTTTATCTTCATCATCTCGGCCCCGTCGGGCGCCGGAAAGACCACCCTGCGCAAGGCTGCGCTCGCGGTGTTCGCAGACATGCGCTACTCCGTCTCCTTCACCACCCGGCCCCCTCGTCCCGGCGAGGAAAACGGACGGGACTACGTGTTCGTGACGGTGCCGGAATTTGAAGCGGGGATTCGCGACGGGCGCTGGGCGGAGTGGGCCAGCGTGCACGGCAACTATTACGGCTCCTCTGCCGACGTTCTGGCGCAGTCGCTCTCCTCGGGCTGCGACATCCTGCTCGACATCGACGTCCAGGGCGCGCGGCAGATCTGCGCCCGCTTTCCGGAGAGCGTTACGATCTTCATCATGCCGCCCTCCCTGGAGGTGCTGTGGGAGCGGCTGGTGGCGCGGGGCACGGACCGCCCGGAGGTGATCGCCGTGCGCATAGAGAACGCCGGGCGGGAAATGGCGCAGCGGGACGCTTACCACCATGTTATCGTGAACGATGACCTTGAGACGGCGGTCGCGGAATTGATTCGCATCATTGATTCGTATCGAAATGGCGGCTGATTTTAATAGCGGTTCAGCGCTCAGGTGCCGGACAACAGCAGGTGCTCGGCGAAGGGTCGGCTCCGATTGAAAACAGAGATTCTGTACGGCATCCATGCCGTGAAAGAAGCCCTGGCCGCCGGCCGGCGCGAGATTTTCGAGGTCTGCCTGGCCGCCGGCAAGGGCTCGCCGCGCGGGGATGCCCTGCGCCAAGCGGCCGAATCCCGGGGCGTTCCGGTGCGGGAGGTGCTTCCCGCCCAGCTCACATCCATGGCCGGGACGGAATCCCACCAGGGGGTTGCCGCGCGGGTCTCCCCCTTCGCCTGCGAGGATCTGGCGGACGTGCTGCCGCCGGCCGGCAGCCGCGGCCCGGAGCTGCTCCTGGCGCTGGACAGCATCCAGGACCCCCACAATTTCGGTGCGCTGCTGCGCACCGCCCTGTGCGCCGGGGTTCAGGCGGTCATCGTGCCGAAGGATCGCTCCGCGCCGCCGACACCGGCGGTCTCCCGGGTTTCCGCCGGCGCGCTCGAGCACACCCGCCTGGTGCAGGTGACGAACCTGGTGCGAAGCCTGGAACTCGTCAAAGCCCGCGGCCCCTGGGTGGCCGGTCTCGCGCGGGAGGCGCGGGCCACCGTGTTCAGCACGGACTGGACGATGCCGCTGGTGCTGGTGATCGGAGGGGAAGGCAAGGGCATGCGGCCGCTTGTCAAGAAAGCCTGCGATCTGCTGGTGTCCATTCCGCAGGCCGGGCCGCTCGACTCGCTCAATGCATCGGTTGCCGCCGCGGTCACTCTGTACGAGATTTTCCGACAGCGGCAGGCCGCGGACCGGCAGTAATTAAATAGCGATCGGTCGGATGGCAACTGACTTCGATAGGATGGGCCGTCTGGCGCGGTGGGCCACCTCGGCCTGGGCGGGCTGCTGCGAGGCTGTTTTTCCGGCGCGGTGCCTGGAATGCGGGCAGTTCCTGGCCCCGGCGCCCGCCGACGGGTTGCCCGCCTTCCCGGCGGCGGCGGACGCGCTGCGGCTGCTGCGGCCTCATTTCTGCTCCGGGTGTCTTCAGGGGGTCATCCGCGTGGGGCATCCGCTCTGCCCCGGCTGCGGTGTGATGTTCAAAGGCGGGGTGGGCGAGGATCACCTGTGCGGCCGCTGCCTCGAAACGCCGCCGCCGTTTCACATGGCGCGCGCCGCGTTCGTCTACGACCGGTCGCTGGTTGACGTGATTCACTGCTTCAAGTACAAAGGCAAGACCCAGCTGGCCCGGCCGCTTGGCGTCCTGCTGTTCGAGGCATTCGAGCGCTACTGGGACCGCGCACCGGTGGACGTGGTGCTGCCGGTGCCCCTGCATCGCCGGCGGCTCAGAGAGCGGGGGTTCAACCAGGCGCTGCTGCTCGTCCGCCGGTGGCCCCTGCGGCCCGGGATGCCGAAAGTGCCGGTGGACACCGATGTGCTGCGGCGCGCCAGGGCCACTCCGCCCCAGGCCGGTCTCGGCCGCCGCGGGCGTGCGGCGAACATCGCCGGTGCGTTTGCGCTGCGGCATCCCGAGCGGATTGCGGGCCGGCACATCCTGTTGGTGGACGACGTCATCACCACCGGGGCGACCGCCGGGGAGTGCGCCCGAGTGTTGTTGGACAACGGCGCGGCCCGGGTGGATGTGCTGGCGCTGGCGCGGGTGATCTGACATGGATCGGTTATCCAAAATAAAATCATGCGGCGAACTGGCGACCCTCCTTCGGGGGGTGCGGGCCGGCGGCCAGGTGGTGGTGTTCACGAACGGCTGCTTCGACCTGCTGCACGCGGGGCACGTGCGTTACCTGGCGGAGGCCCGGCGGGAGGGCGATCTCCTGGTGGTCGGCCTCAACTCGGACCGTTCCGTGCAGGACATCAAGGGCGACACGCGGCCCATCCTGCCCGAGTCGGAGCGGGCCGAGGTCCTGGCCGGCCTGGCGGCAGTGGATTATGTCGTGCTGTTTGACGAAGCCGACCCCCTGCGGCTGATCACGGCGCTGGCGCCCGATGTGCTCGTGAAGGGCGGCGATTGGCCAGAAGAGGCGATCATCGGTGCGCAGGTGGTCAGGGACCGGGGGGGGCGGGTGGTGCGCATCCCGGTGGTGGAAGGTGCGAGCACGAGCGCCATCATCGCCCGCATCCTGGAGCGCTACCGGGGCTGAGGTGCGCTATCCCGAACACGTCGTGAAAATTTTCGCCGATCTGGCCGCATCCGCTGCGTTGCGGGCCATTGGCTGTACCCTAGTACAGCTTCATGGCCCGACGCCTTGCGGCTGCAGCCACCTCGACTCGTGCAATGTACGGGCTAAGTTGATCCGGTCGGCTGAACGGGCAGGAGCACGATATTGATCCTCAGAAACAAGAACGGCCTGGCCTATTACCAATTCGAGCACCTGGCGGCCTATCCCCAACTTCAGCACGGTATTTTCGCGCGAGGCGGCGGTCACAGCCATGCTCCTTTCCAGAGTCTGAACGTGAGTTTTTCGGTCGGCGACGACCCCGACCACGTCGGGCGCAACCGCCAGCTGGTGGCCGGGTGCATGGGGGGGCAGGATCTCGTCTTCGCCCACCAGGTCCACGGGGCTACCGTGCGGGTCATCGACGGGGCGCCCGTACCGGCGCCGGTTTCAGGCGCAGCCGCGGTCCCGGTGGGCGATGCGATGGTGACCGATAGGACGGCGAAGCTCCTGGTGGTGCAGGTGGCGGATTGCCAGCCGATCCTGCTTTTCGATCCGGCACGCCGCGTCGCGGCCAACATCCACTCGGGCTGGCGCGGCAGTCTCGCCAATGTGGCCGGCCGCACCCTTGACGTCATGCGGGAGCGTTTCGGGTGCTCGACCCGGGACGTTTTGGCCGGGGTCGGGCCGTCGCTGGGACCCTGTTGCGCAGAGTTCGTGAATTACCGCGACGAGATTCCCCGGGAGCTGTGGGGCTACCGGCGCGAATCGGTCTTTTTCGATTTCTGGGCCGTCAGCCGCGACCAGTTGATGGCGGCCGGCGTTCCGGCCGAACACATCCACACCAGCGGTATGTGCACGAAGTGCCACACCGACCTTTTTTTTTCATACCGCGGCGAAAGGCGCACCGGTCGGTTTCCAACGGTGATCGGCATTCGCTAAGGTGTTGACCGTACGCCGCAGCGCCAGCGAGATGAAGCGCAACGCAGAAATTGGCCTTCTTACGAAGTCATCAAAATTGACGTTGACTTCGGACGGGGCCTATGTTACGTGCTTACGTCCAAACGGGGCGGTGCAACGGCACGCGGATTTTTTGACTTTCATGAAAAACGAAACCAGAAAGGCGTGGCGGGAGCTTGCCTTTTTCAGCAGCCTCGGATTTTCCGTGGCGCTGTCGGTATTTATCGGGCTGGGAGTCGGGGTGTTTCTGGATCGGTATTTCGACACCGCCCCCTGGCTGATGTTGGTCTTTCTGTTGCTGGGAATAGCCGCCGGTTTTCGCAACATCGGGCTGGCGATCAAAAAGAGCCGCAAGCTCTGAAACGCCGGTCCGCCCGTGCTTAAGGTCGTGCAAGTTCAGGAACGCATACTGAAATTCGTCACCCGCGCGAACTGGGTTCTTTTTGCAGGGGCCACCGTGGCGGGTTTTGCCTTCGCCGCGACCGATTTTGCGCTGGGCATATTCTTCGGCGGTCTTCTGGTCACCGTTAACTTCCATTTGCTGGCCAGAACGCTGCGCCGGGCGCTGACGCCGCCGCAGGTGGCCTCGCACAACTTGGTGCTGGCCAAATATTACTTGCGGTTCCTGGTCAGCGGGTTCGTTATTTTTTGGTTGATTGCCGGACGCGTGGTGCACCCTGTGGGGCTTGTCATCGGCCTGTCGGTTGTGGTAATGAGCATCCTCTTGGCCACCATGCGTGAACTCAAAAAACTCATTTTCAAGGAGGCGGTCTAAGGATGGCACACCCTTATCTGTTTCTCGTCAAGTTTTTTGAGCTGATCGGCCTCGGCCACTTCGCCCAGTCCTATCCGCACGTGATCTACTCCTGGTTCGTTGTGCTGCTTCTGATCGTTCTGGCCTATTTCGGGGCCCGCACCATCACCATGGTCCCCGGCAAGGCGCAGAATTTTTTCGAGGTGGTGCTCTCGGGCATGGAGGAGTTCATGGTGGACATCACGGGCGATGAGGGCCGCTGGTTCTTTCCGCTGATCGCCTCCATCTTTCTGTATATCGCCACCTGCAACCTGATCGGCCTCATCCCGGGGTTCTTTCCGCCGACGGCCAGCATCAACACGACGCTTTCCTGCGCGCTGGTCACGTTCACGTTCACCCATTTCGTCGGCATCAAATACCACGGCATCAAATACATCAAACACTTCCTGGGCCCCATCTGGTGGATGACCCCGATTATTTTTCCGATCGAGGTTATCGGCCACATGGCCCGCATCATGTCGCTCTCGTTCCGTCTTTTCGGAAACATGATGGGGCACGAACTGGTGCTGATGATCCTGTTCGTACTGGCCGGCGCCTTCTTCGCCCCGCTGCCCATCATGGCGATGGGAATCTTCGTGGCGTTGGTTCAGGCCTTTGTGTTCTTTCTGCTGTCGATCATGTATTTCAGCGGCTCCATGGAGCACGCGCATTGATCCGGCAACGTGGCGGTGTTTTGTAAATCAGCGTTTAATGGGGGACATGGAAGAAGCCCATTAACATACTCAACCCGAAGGAGGTAGACGAAGGTATGGAAGCAAAAGCATTGGAGTTCTTTATCGCCTGTGTGTTCGCTGCCGGTTTTGGAATCGCCATCGCCGCGTTCGGCTGTGGTATTGCCCAGGGTCTCGGGCTGAAGGCGGCCGTTGAAGGCATCGCCCGGAACCCGGAATCCTCCGGCAAGGTCACCGTTACCATGCTGATCGGTCTGGCCCTGATCGAGTCGCTGTGTATCTACGCGCTGGTCGTGGCCCTGATCCTCATCTTCGCCCATCCCCAGGCGACGGCTATTGCCAAGCTGTTCATTAAGTAAGCACTCCGCGTTTCATCGAATCAAAAAAGCCCGCGGCATTTCGCCGCGGGCTTTTTTTTCTAAAGGATTTCGGGGTCCGGCCGATATTAATCCAACAAGGGCTCCGAAACGATACGCCCGCAGGGCGGGCAGGCGCATGCGCCCATGCCGGCGGCGTCCTGCCGTCCGGGGCGATCGAATGGCAGCGTCGCCGAGGAGGAGGAGAGCATGGACGAAAAACAGATCTTGCAGAAGCTGGACCGGATCCGGGAGATCCCGACGCTTCCCAGCATCGTGTTTGAACTGAACAAGCAGCTTCAGGATCCGGACACCTCCGTCGCCCGGATCAGCCTGACCATCGAGAAAGACCAGGCGATGGCGCTGAAGATCCTCAAGCTGGTCAATTCGGCCTTTTACGGGCTCCCGTCCAAGATCAGCGACATCCGCAACGCCGTCGTTTTACTCGGCTTCAACGCCGTGCGCAACGCCATCGTCTCCTTGGCCGTGATCGAAGCCTTCGGCAAGAGCAACCGGCTCAAGGATTTCGACATCACCGACTTCTGGAAGCATTCGCTGGCCGTCGCGGTGGCCAGCAAGAGCATTTCCATAAAGAGCCGCACCAACTCGCCGGACAACTGCTTTGTCGGCGGGCTTCTGCACGACGTGGGCAAGGTCATCCTGGCCCAGTATTTTCAGGAGCTCTTCGTAAGCGTCTGGAGTGCGATGCAGGAGGATCTTTCCACTTTCTACGAGGCGGAGCAGAAGGTGCTGCCCACCCATCACGCCGTGATCGGTGCACACCTGGTCACGAAATGGCAGCTGCCCCAGGGGCTGGTCGAGGCCATCCGCTGGCATCACGACTACCAGCCGGCGTCTCCGAACGCCGACTTCACCCTGATCATCTACCTGGCCAACATCATCGTGAACAGCTACGACGAGGACCCGGAGTGCCTCATCGACCTCACCGCCCTGCACCCGGATGCGCGCAAGTTCATGCTGAACGCCCTGGAGAACGTGGGCGACTGGTATGCGGGCATCGCCGAGGAGATCGAATCGGCCCACGCGTTTTTCCTGGAGGCGAACTAAACGGCCGGCGGCTGACGCCGGCACCCGTTTGGCTTGCATGCGACCGCTTGCCGCTTGCCATTTTACCGCAATAGCACCTGTTTGAGATACTGCCCGGTGTAAGAACCCGGCAGGCCCGCGATAACCTCGGGTGTGCCGCAGCCGACGATCCCGCCGCCCTCATCCCCCGCGCCCGGGCCGAGGTCGATGAGATGGTCGGCGGACTTGATCACGTCCAGGTTGTGTTCGATGACGATGACCGTGTTGCCGGCATCGACGAGCTGGTTCAACACCTGCAGCAGCCGCCGGATGTCGTCGGCGTGCAGCCCCGTCGTCGGTTCGTCCAGGACGTAAAGCGTTCGGCCCACGCCCTTTTTGCTGAGCTCCCGGGACAGCTTCACTCGCTGGGCCTCACCGCCCGAGAGGGTGTTGGCCGGCTGGCCGATCTGGATGTAGCCCAGCCCCACTTCGGCCAAGGTGTGAAGCTTCTCGCGGATGGCACCGATCCGGCCGAAGAATTCGATGCCCTGGTCGACGGTCATCGAGAGCACCTCGGCGATGCTTCTGCCCTTGTACGTGATCTCCAGGGTTTCGCGGTTGTAACGCCGGCCGTGGCAGACGTCGCAGGTGACGTAGACATCCGGCAAGAAGTGCATGGCAATGCGCAGGGTGCCGTCGCCCTGGCAGGCTTCGCAGCGCCCCCCCTTCACGTTGAAGCTGAACCGGCCCGCCTTGTAGCCGTGCATGCGGGCCTCGGGCGTACGGGCGAACAGTTCGCGGATGAACCCGAACAGGCCCGTGGCGGTGCCGGGGTTGGAGCGCGGGGTGCGGCCGATCGGCGCCTGGTCGATATTCACCACGCGGTCGATGTGCTCGAACCCGCGCAGATCCCGGTAGGGGGGGGCGGCTGCCACCGGCGCGCGCTGAAGCCTCTGGAAAATGGCCGGATAGAGGGTTTCGAAGATCAGGGAGGATTTGCCCGAGCCGGAAACACCGGTGACACAGACGAGGCAGCCCAGTGGGAATTCAACCGTGACGTCCCGCAGGTTGTTCGCGGCCGCCCCCTCCAGGACGAGCTTCGGCCCGCGGGTAGCGCGCCGCCGTACCGGGGTGTCGATGCGCATGCGGCCGGAGAGGTAATTGCCCGTGAGCGAATCGGTGGCTTCCAAAATTCGATCCGGGGCTCCGGCGAACACCACGTGCCCGCCGTGGACCCCCGCCCCGGGACCCATGTCCACGACGTAGTCCGCGGCCCGGATGGTGTTTTCGTCGTGCTCCACCACCAGCACGGTGTTGCCCAGGTCGCGCAGCCGCAGCAAGGTGGCGAGCAGCCGTTCGTTGTCGCGCTGATGCAGCCCGATGCTGGGCTCATCCAGCACGTAGAGCACGCCAGAGAGCTTCGAGCCGATCTGGGTGGCCAGCCGGATGCGCTGGCTCTCCCCGCCGGAGAGGCTCTGGGCCGGGCGGTCCAGCGTCAGGTACCCCAGCCCGACATTTTCCAGGAACCCCAGGCGCTCCACGGTCTCCTTGAGGATGCGGCGGGCGATCGGCTCCTGCTGGCCCTGGAACCGCAGGCCCATGCAGAACCGGCACGCCTTCGAAACGGTCAGGGCGCACAGCGCGGAGATGCTCAACCCTGCGACGGTGACGGCGCGGCTGGCGGGGTTGAGCTTGGCGCCATGGCACTCGGGGCAGGCTTGAAAGGTCATGAAGCGCTTGATCTCCTCCCGGGTCTGGGTGGAGTCGGTCTCCCGGTAGCGGCGTTCCA
>DATITS010000065.1:0-16643 GCA_035467535.1 Desulfobacterales bacterium | reverse complement strand
AAAGAGCTACGGGGACCCGATCGCCGAGGACCTGCGCTTCGTGGTCAAATCGGTGGTGGGCGCAGAGAACTTCATCGACATGCAGCCGAACCGCTCCAACAACTATTGCTGCGGCGGTGGCGGCGGATTTCTCCAATCCGGCTTCAAGGAGCAGCGTCTTGCCTATGGGAAGCTCAAGGACGAGCAGATCAAGGCCACGGGGGCGGACTATTGCATCGCGGGCTGCCACAACTGTCACGCTCAGATCCATGAATTAAGCGAGCACTACGGCGGCGGGTACCCCGTCGTGCATCTGTGGACGCTGATCTGTCTCTCCCTGGGGATTCTCGGGCCGAACGAGCGCACCTATCTGGGCGACGA
The DNA here is from genome assembly GCA_035467535.1 of Desulfobacterales bacterium. Lineage (GTDB taxonomy): Bacteria > Desulfobacterota > Desulfobacteria > Desulfobacterales > SpSt-501 > SpSt-501. Next base: position 16,283 of record DATITS010000065.1, on the reverse strand, counting down.
CTTGAGGAATGTCAACGTATTTCACCCGGATTCAGAAAAATAATATCGAGCATCAGGCATGGCTGCCCTCCTCATCGCAGACAGAGCCTGCAGTTAGAGGTGCGTTTTGAAAATTGCTTTCACCACAAATGGAAATAACATTGAAGACAGTATAGAGCCGGCTTTCGGCAGATGCCTGAATTTCCTGATAGTCGATCCCGACAGCGGTGACGTCCTTACGGCTTGAACGAGGTTTCCATCGTCAATGGTACGACTCCAATACGTCGCGGTCCTTTCAAGCCGCATGTCAGATTTTTTCCTCATTGCAACTGCCGGCTTCTATACCGGCTTGAGCCACATGCTGCGCAAGGCGAGCTTTGATGAATTCGGCCGCCTGTCGGGCCTCGCCTTCTGAAATCGGCTCCAATCCTCGGCAAAGTTCGGCGATTGCCTCTTCATTGAGCCCTGTGGTTTTCTCGATGATAAAGGTCTCCGCCTCTCCGCCGGCCGGCAGCCGTCCGCATCCGCCGGCGGTTCCCAAAAATTCTCCATTGACAAGAATCGGAACCGCAATTTTAATCAATCCGGCATCGCATTCACCGATGATGAATTCTTTCGATTTTTTTGCCTGCGCCATAAAATTCTGATTTCCCACCTTGCATATCAGTTCGAGTGACTCTTGATTGGCTTTTATTACTGGGCATAGCGGGTTGCACCAAATGGGTTTGCCGGTAACGCTGATACCGGACGTGGAGTAGACGGTGGCGTTTATGTTGAATCGGTCGAATAATTCTTTTTCGAACTGCATCCAACCTTCAACGGGTAAAATTTCTGTAAGCTCCATTTATTCGTGTCTTCCTTAGCGGCCCAAGAAGTTCAATGCCCGGTTAGGGCATCAAGGGGAGATCGACCCAAAAAACGCTCCCTCGGCCCGGCTCGCTTTCCACCCCCACGCGCCCATGGTGGGCCTCGGCGATGCTTTTCACGATTGAAAGCCCCAGGCCGGTGCCGATGATGAAGCGGGTCTGTTCATTCTTAACGCGATAGAATCGGTTGAAAATTAGCTTCAGGTCTTCGGCGGGGATGCCGAAGCCCGTGTCGCTGACGCGGATGCACGCATAGCCGTTTTTTTCAGCCGCCGAAAGGGTCACACGCCCTTCGGCGGGGGTGTACTTGATGGCGTTCGAGAGCAGGTTGGCGAGGACTTCGCGCAGATGGTAGCGATTGGCCATGACCGGCAGGTCGCGGTCGATCAGGCCGGCCGTGAGCGTGATGTTTTTCTGGGCGGCTTGGTCCTGGTGGAAGGCCAGCTGCTGGTGCAACAGTTCCGTGAGGTCCAACCGTTCGCGCTCCTGGGTGATCAGACCGGATTCGATCTTGGACAAGTCGAGCAGTTCGGTGGCCATTTCGGCCAGGGCGTTCACCTTCTGGGCGCACCGCCCCAAAATTTCCTTTTGCGGGTCGGAGAGCTCCCCTGCCAGGCCGTCCATGAGGACATGAATCTGCGCCAGCACCGTGTTCATGGGGCTGCGGATTTCGTGGGAAACCATGGAAACAAAGTCCGATTTCATCCGGTCGATTTTTTTCAGCGCCGTGATGTCATGCAGGACAAGGATTGCCCCGAGGGTTCGTCCCACCCGGTCGCGGAAAGGCACGCATCGCGCGCCGATGGCCGTGCCGTCCCCGTTCGCCGAGTCGAGATAATTCAATTCCTCCCGTATCTCCCTGAACTCCGAACCCGGCATGCTCAGGACCTGCTCAAGGCCGCCGATGAGAATGGAGTCGGTCACCACCTCGGCCAGGTTCCGGCCGATGGCCGGGGGGCCATCGTAGCCCATCAGTTTCAAGGCGGCCGGGTTTGCCAGTACGATTTTCTTCTGGTTGTCGATGGCGAGAACGCCGTCGCTCAGGTGGTTGATCAGTACGCGCATGCGGGATGTTTCGGTGGCGATGTCCTGCAGGGTGCGGATGTATTCCACCGCCTTGTGCACCACCCGGCGAAGGTCTTCGGGGGCAAACGGCTTGGGGATGAAGTCGAACGCCCCCTTTTTCATGGCCTCGATGGAGTACTCCAGGGTGGCATATCCTGTGATCACGATGACCACGGTGTCCGGGTGCAGTGACCGGATTCGAACCAGGGCGTCCAGACCCGAAAGACCCGGCATCATCAGGTCGAGCAGGATGATGTCGAAGTGCTTCTTTTTGAGGATCGCCAGCCCGGCCTCGGCCGTTTCGGCGGACGTGGCGGGGAAGCCGTCCTCGGTGAGCATCTTGACGCAGCCGCTGCGGATCCGCTTCTCGTCGTCTACAACCAGAATTGTTGGGATAAATGTCATCGCTGGAAACTCGGTTGATGTTGTTGTCGATGGTCGGGTGTGAATTTCTTAAATGATGTTCGCTCAGATCAATAATTCCGGGTCGCTTTCGTCATCACCGGTTGCGGCGTCGGCCGGGGCAAGTTCCAACAGGAAAGTGGTCCCGGCGGGGCTCGTAGATTTGACGGAAATGTTTCCGCGGTTTTCCTTGATGATGCCGTAAGCCGTGCTCAGCCCGAGCCCCGTGCCTTTGCCCGCGGCCTTGGTCGTAAAGAAGGGATCGAAGATTTTGGACAGGTTAGCTTCCGATATGCCGCCCCCGGTGTCAGAGATCTCCAGGAGGCTCTTCCCGCTCCCATCGTCGGCGTAGGTCCTTAACACCAGCCGGCCGCTGCCCTCCATCGCTTCGACCGCGTTCATCACAAGGTTGATGATCACCTGGCTCATTTGGTTGCGGTCGGCGTGCACCGTAATCTCGCTGTCGGAAAACTCTTTGACCACCTGGATGTTCCGAAACAGGCTTTGGTCGCGAATCAACGCCAGACTTTGCTCCACCAGCGCGTTCAGCCCGATGCGGTTTCTGCGCTGGTTCGTCACCCGGGCATAGGCTAGAAGGTTTTTAACGATTTCGGAGCACCGGTTGACGTCTTCGATGATGAAGTCGAGGTTCTCTCGGTTGGGGTCCTCGGCCCCCAGCTTTTCCTGCATGAGGCGGGCATAGAACAGCACCCCGGTCAGCGGGTTGTTGATCTCGTGGGCGACCCCGGCCGCCAGGCGCCCCATGGACGCCATCTTTTCCGATTGGGAGAGCTGGACCATGATGGTCTTTAATTTGGCCTCGGCCGATAGTTTGTCCCTGAGATCGTTGTAGATCCCCATCGTGGCGATTTCTTCATCGTCTTCGTACAAGATGGAGGCCGTCAACTCCACGGGGATTTCCTCTCCTGTGGAGTCGAGGATAACGATCTGCCGGGTGGCGAGCTTCCCCACCCCACCGTACGCCTGGTTTTTGAGCATCCTCATGATGTCGGCGGCGGTGCCGGGCGGGTAGAGCTTCTCCACCCGTATTTCGCGTGCAGCCCTTCCGGCCGAATACCCGAACAGGTCCTCGGCGGCGTGGTTCATCAGCAGAATGTTGCCGTACCGGTCGGCGGCCACGATCGCCATGGGTGAACTCTGGATGAGTTTTTCCAGAAACTCCTTCGTTTCCTTCAGGGCCTTCTCCAGGCTTTTCAACCGGGTGATGTCCCGGACGCTTTCCATGATGTAGGCGATCTCGCCGGACTCGTCCAGAATCGGTGAAAACACGCGGTCTTCCCACATCTGCTTGTGAGTGCGGGTGAGGACCCGGCGCGTGATGGTGTGTCCTTTTTTTTCCATCAGGACCCGGGCGAACGGGCAGTTGGTTTCAGGGCAGTGCTCGGCACCATAAAAAACCTGATAGCAGTTTTTGTTCACGACTTGCTCCATCACCATTCCGTATTTTTGAAGAAATATACGGTTGGCGGACTGGATCTTCTTGTCCGGTGTCATGATCAGGGTCGGGAAGGACAGCGAGTCGAACACGCGTACGCGCCAATCCACTTTTGCCGGAAGCAGGTCGTTCATGCGTTTGTCCTGTAATGTGCTGCTCATGGCAGGTGAAAGCACTCGGTCAGAGCGGTTTTGGCAACTTCCGCCGTCCCGTCCGGGACAACCAGATAGGCCATGCTGCCCGAGAACCCTGCGAGCAGCAGCTCGGCCTTTTTTTCCCGTAATTTGTCGAGCACTGCAGCGGCAATGCCGTAGCGCTCATAAAAATGAGGTCCCTGCAACAGCACCATCTCCACCGGTTGCATGCCGAGCCCGGCGTCTCGGGCATCGGCGACCTGCCGGCCGAACGAATCCAGTACGGCGGGAATGTCCTCCGGCGGGGCGACGGCATACAAAGTGGCCGCGCCGTCGGGATCGCATTGAAGCATCACGAATGAGAATTTTCCGGACGGCGGCACAGGGGATGAGCCCGAGCGGTCGCTTCGCGACGTGCTTTCAATGGCCAGCGGTGTCTGCACCATCACTACGCCCGTGACCGTTTGCGGGCCATAGGACTTGGCGACGGGTTCGAAGTAGACGGCGATGGTATCCATTTCCGGCTATCGGGTGACCGGTTTTACCCGGAACTCGGGTTTGAACGGGGCGTGGTTCTCCGGCAACCCGAACACGTCCCGCAGGCGTTCGCTCGCCCGTTCCAGTTCTTTGAATGCGGTGACGAAGGTCAGCGCCGAGAGGGTCGAGGAGACCCCGAAAACGGGCAGTCGGGACTCGGCAAAGACCTGCAGAGACTTCGTGAGCGCCTCCAGGCGGCGCTCATGGGGGAAAAAAGTCAGCAGGCCGACGGAATTGACCGATCGACAGGTCCAACGTCTTCCCGCGGCAGCCGCCGCGAGGCTTTCGACAAGCCCGATATGGTCCTCCGCCACGCACAAGCAAACCCGGGTCCGGCCCGTCGAGCGGGAGACCGACAAATAGAACAGATTGACCCGGTGCCCGGCCAAGGCTTGCAGCATGCCCACCTCGACACCCATAAGTGATGTGTCGGCGGACAACGTCGCCAGTGCCAGTTCTTCGCTGAACTTAACCCCGCCAAGGGGGATCAGGCCTGCCATGTCAACTGTCTCGATTCCCGGCAGCTGTCGTCGGTCCGTTCGGTCGGGGCCGTCATCCGAATGCCGATGACGGCCTCGGCCGCTGTTTTCCACAGACCGGCTAAAGATTGTCGTTTACCATCCCCATCAGTTTGTCCAGGTCGATGGGCTTGGGGACGTAATCGTCGGCCAAGGTTTTTTTACCGTCGTGATGCGTGTAGCCCGTGGTGGGCACCGCATCGGCCACCGCCGTGAGCAGGATCACCGCGATGTTCTTGTACTGCGGGTCCGTCTTGATTTCGTCGCAGAGCTGGTAGCCGTTTTTGCGAGGCATCATGACATCCAGGATCATGAGGTCCGGCTTCTCCGCCTTGATTTTTTCCCAGGCCTCGACCCCGTCGTAGGCCTTGGTCACTTTGAAGTTCTTGCTGGCCAGCTTCATCGCCAGCGCTTCCACCAAATCCGGGTCGTCATCCACCACCAGAATGTGCTTCTGAGCATTCATTGCGGTCTCCTCTGATTGGGTTTTATACACATGCCTTAATGTTTCGATTTAAACGGCCGGTCGCGGGTAAAGCCCTGCCCGACGGACGATTTCCGGAACCCGGTGCTCCCACTCGATCGCCATGATGTGGAAGCCGCGGACGCCCTCTACCGTCTTGAGGCGCTCGATGGCTTCGACGGCGATGGTGATCCCTTCCTCTGCCTGCTTGTCCTTGGGAAGCGCCGCAAGCCGTTTGACCAGCGCGTCGGGCACATCCATGCCCGGGACCTTCTTCTGCATGTACCGGGCCATGCCGGCGGACTTCAAAGGGGTGATACCGGCCATGACGCAAATCTGCTTATGCAGGCCCCGCTTGCAGATTTCTTCCATCCATGCTTCGAACTTGTCCAGATTGTAGATGCACTGGGTCTGCACGAAGTCCGCCCCGGCCTCGGCCTTCTTGGCAAGGCGCCGGGCACGCAGTTCGAACGGGTCGGCAAAGGGGTTCGCCGCCGCACCGATGAACATCTTCGGCGGGTTGGCGATCTCACCTCCCCCCTGAAATGTCCCCTGCTCCCGCATCGTGTGGACCGTCTGGATGAGCTGGATCGAATCCAGGTCGTAGACGTTGGCCGCCATGGGGTGGTCCCCGAAATGCGGATGGTCGCCCGACAGGCACAGCATGGTGTTGATGTCGAAGGCGTAGGCCCCCAGAAGGTCGCTCTGCAGCGCCAGCCGGTTGCGGTCGCGCGTGACCATCTGCAGGATCGGGTGCAGCCCCATCTGCCGGATCAAAATGCAGGCCGTGAGGCTGGACATCCGCACCATGGCGGTCTGGTTGTCCGTGACGTTCACCGCGTCCACGTAGCCCCTGAGCATTTCGGCCTTCTCCCGGACCTTGTCCGGCAGCGCCCCCCGGGGCGGCCCGCATTCGGAGGTGACGGCCAGGTGGCCGGCTTTGAACATTCTCTCGAGCACGCTTTCGGTCTTCATCACATCAAATCCTCTCTGACGATTTTGCGGGGGCCGCCGCCCCGGCCGCTGCGCCAGTCTTTTGCCGGCAGTATGGCCTCGTAACGCTCTTCCAGCCCGAGGGCTTTCAGGCGGTCCCAGATCAGCTGCCAGACGCAGTCGAGATCCGGGCTGATTTCGCATTTGCCCTTGCTCGAGCCGCCGCAGGGACCGTTCTGCAGCCGTTTGGAGCACCGGGCGATGGGACAGATGCCGCCGGTGACCCCAAGCAGGCAATCCCCACAGCCCTGGCATCTCTCGGCCCACACGCCCGGGCGCTCGGAGGCCCCCATGAACTTCGTGTTGACCCCGGGGAACACCATTTTGTCCTTGAAACGCCGGGCGATCTCCTGGACCCCGCAGCCGCAGGCCAGCGAGAGCACCGCGTCGGCCTGATCGATGAAAGGGACGAGCTGCTCGACGTATTCCGGGTCGCACTGGCGCTCCAGCGTCATTTCCCGGATGTTGATGACCCGGCCCGACTTCATGGAAGCGACCTGCAGGGCGGAAGACAAGAGCGCCACCTCTTTGCGGCCGCCCGCCGAGCAGACCGTCACGCATTCATTGCACCCGACCAGCAGCAGATTCTTGTACGGCGAGACAAAGTTTATGATTTCCTGAATAGGCTTGCGCTCGGCGGTGATCATAGTGCGGCACTCTCCTTGTTGGCCGGTGAAACGTTGTGGGGATCGCGGGTCTCGTTTGCCCCCATGCGCTTGACAGGGTTGGGGCCCAGCCGGCGGATTTTGGCCGTAAACTCCTCGGCAACCGCCGCAAAGCGCTCTCCCATGCCGGCTGACATCATGATCATTTCGATGCGCTCCGGCTCGATGCCGATGTCCTTCAGAAGCCGCTGCACGTAAGCCACCCGCCGGGCGGCCTTGGCATTGCCGCTTTTGAAGTGGCAGTCCCCTTCCAGGCAGCCGGCAACGTAGACGCCGTCCGCCCCGCGTTCGATGGCCTGCATGAGATGGATGACGTCCACTTTCCCGCTGCACGGCACGCGGATGATCTTGACGTTGGGCGGGTAGGAGAGCCGCAGGCTGCCGGCCATGTCCGCCGCCGTGTAGGCACAGTAGTGGCAGCAGAAGGCCACGATGACGGGTTCAAAGTCCTCCATCAGTTCAACCTTTCCAGCAGCCCGTTCAACTGGGCCGTGATCACGTCGTCTTCAAACCGGACCAGCTCGATGGCTTTCGCAGGGCATTCGGCCGCGCAGGTCCCGCAGCCGTGGCAGCGGGCGGCATCGATTTCAGAGACGCCGTCCGCATTGATGAATGGAATGTGATAGGGGCAGGCCCGGACGCACAACAGGCAAGCGGCGCACCGCTCGCGGTCCACCCGCGCAGCGACGGCCCCGAGGTTGATCACGTCCCGGGCGAGCAGTGCCTGGACCCGCGCCGAGGCCGCCAGCGCCTGGGTGATGCTCTCGCGCACGCTCTTGGGTCCGTGGGCCGTACCGGCCACGGTGAAACCCGGCACGGAAAGTTCCACCGGTCGGAGCTTGACGTGGTCCTCCAGAAAGAACCCATCCGCGGTGCGGTTGAGGTGAAATATGGCAGCGAGGTCCTCGGTCCCCTCGTCGTCGGCCACGAAGCCGGTGCTCAGCGCCAGGCAGTCGCACTCGACCTCAAGCCGCCTTCCCAGAATACGTTCCTCGAAAGAGACCGTCAGCTTGCCCCCGACGGTGCTTACGTCGGGTTTGGCGTCTTCCTCGTACTGGACAAAGACCGCCCCGAGCTTGCGCGCCTCGATGGCGTAGTCTTCCTGGAAACCGGTGGTCCGCATGTCGCGGTAGAGAACAAAGATCCGGGCATCGGGGTTGAGCCGGCGGATTCGCAGGATGTTCTTGATCGCACTCTGGCAGCATATCTTGGAGCAGTTCGGGTTCTCCGGCGTCCGTGAGCCCACGCACTGGATCATCACCACCGTGTTCCAGGAGGCCACCCGGTCCGGATGGTCTTCGATGAGGCCGTCCAGATCGAGCTGGGTGACGACGTCGCCGTGTTCCCCCAGAAGGAGCTCCGCCGGCCGCCGGGGGAGCGCACCGGTGGCAAGAATCGTGGCGCCGTGCCGGATTTGGCGGTAGAGCATCCGGGGCCCCGCCTGCAGGCCAGTCGAAAATGCCCCCGGCATGCCCGAATGGTCGACGATGATTGTCTGGGTCAAGACCTCGATCAGTTTGTGGTTCAAGGTGCGATCGACCAGCGCCCGGACATGGGCGCCGATGTCCTCGCCCTCGAGGCTTTTGCGGAGTTGCCCGGCCAGCCCGCCCAGTTCGCGCATGCGTTCGACCAGGATCACCTTGAAACCCTGGTCGGCCAGGTTCAGGGCGGCGCTCATGCCGCTGACGCCCCCCCCGACGACCAGCACGCCCTTGTTCATCGGGAGGACCAGGTCGGTGTGCGGACGGCGTAAGCCGACGCTGGCGACCGCCATGCGCACCAGGTCCTTGGCCTTCTCGGTTGCTGGGTCGGCCAAGAGGGCGTGGACCCAGGTGTCCTGGTCGCGGATGTTGGCGATCTCCACCAGGTACTTGTTCAGGCCGGCCTTGCGCAGGGTGTTTTGAAAGAGTTGCTCGTGGGTCCGGGGGGAGCATCCGCCGATCACGATGCGGTTCAACCCCTTCTCTCGGATGCTGCTCGTGATGCGCTCCATCGCGGCGCTGGAGCAGCCGTGCCCGGCCATTTCCGCGACGAGGACCCCGGGCAGCGTTGCGGCATGGGCGACCACGGCAGCGACGTCGATGACGCCGCCGATGTTGAACCCGCAGTCGCAGACAAAGACGCCGATGCGCGGCGGTTCTCCGGCGACATCGCGCTCCGGCGCAGGCTCTTCCCCGGCGCCCGCGTCCGGTTCGGGAGGTCCCGCGGTCTGCATGGCCAGGCATGCGGCCGCACTGGATTGAACGATGGTCTCGGGGATGTCTTTCGGGCTTTCAAGGGTGCCGCAGACGTATATCCCCGGCCGGGATGTGGAAACCGGGCTGAAGCCCCCGGTCGCGGCGAAGCGGTGCCGGTTCATCTCGATTCCCAATGCCCGCCCCAGGGCCTCGGTTTCGGGTGAAATCCGGAAACCCGTCGCGAGCACCACCAGGTCGAACGGTTCCGTTTCGAGACGGTTGTTCTCTTCACGCAGGTAGGAAATCCGCAGCTGCCCGGCATCGTCGCGCACCACGCTGTGAGGGCGGCAGCGCACGAAACGAACGCCGTACTCCCTGATGGCGCGCTGGTAGTAGAGTTCGTAGTCTTTCCCCGCGGTGCGGATGTCCATGTAGAAGATCGAGGTTTCGATGTCGTTTCCGAATCGTTCGCGCGTCACGACCGCTTCCTTGATGGCGGCCATGCAACAGAAACTCGAGCAGTAGGAGACGTCGTTCGCGTTGATCCCGCGCGAGCCCGCACATTGGATCCAGGCGATTCGACGCGGCGGTTTTCCATCGGAGGGGCGGATGAGTTCGCCGCCGGTGGGGCCGGAGGCGGACAGGATCCGCTCGTACTCGAGCCCGGTCAGAACATCGGGCGAAAGGCCTCGGGACAGGTAATCCAGACGGTCGGGGGCGAAGAGCTCGGCGCCTGCGGCCAGGATGATGGCCCCGAACATCCGGGTCTCCACCCGTTTGCGGTCCGCGGTTAGAATGGCGCCGGCCGGGCACACGCGAACCAGTTCTTCCAGGTGGGCGCCGGCCTCCGGGTAAACGGAAAAGGCGTAAGGTGTGGCCTGCGGGTAGCGCATGCAGGTGGGGGCCCGGTGGTCCAGCCCGGGGGTGAAGCGCACCCATTGCGGGAAACGTTTGTAGCACTCGCCGCAGGCCGTGCAGCGGTTCAAATCGATGAACCGCGGGGCACGGGTCAGGCTGGCGCTGAATCGGCCGGCATCCCCCTCGACGGCTGAAAGCTGCGTGCCGGACAAAAGCTCGATGTGATGCTGCCGCCCGGTTTCCGACAACTGGGGCGAGAGCGTGCACAGGTCGCAGTTGTTGGTGGGAAAGGTCCGGTCCAGTCGGGCCATCAACCCGCCGATGGAAAAGGCCTTGTCGATCAGGACCACCCGCCGGCCGGCTTCGGAGAGGTCCATGGCGGCTTTCAGGCCGCCGATGCCGGCCCCAACGACCAGAATATCACTACAGGGCTCCGTGCGTTTTTCAGTTGCCATGATCAGGGTCATCCACGTAGGTGTTTTGGATTGCCGCATCGATGCGCGGCGCCTTGCTGACGCGCATCACATCCCCGCCAGGTCGAGCACGGCCGGCAGGCGATGCTCCCAACCCAGGGCCTGGAGCTTGACCCCCCGGGCCGCCCCCTTGAAGCCGGAAAGGATCTCCGCCGCGATGCGCAGGCACTCCTCTTCGCGGTCGTGCGCCTTGCGGATGCGTGCGATCAAGGCTTCCGATACCTTCGCTCCGGGCTCGTTCACGGCGATGTACCGGGCCATGCCCACCGACTTCAGCAGCAGCACCGTCGGGATGACCGGGACCCCGAGGTTTTTAGCCCGGTTCACGCAGGAGACGCCATGGTCGAGATCGAACACAGGGGCCGTGACGACATATTCGGCGCCGGCCGCGACCTTTTGGCGGGCCTGCTCCAGTGCCGCGTCGAACGCCTTTTCGTCCGCGCACGCGGGAAGCGTGCAGCCCGTCGTGAACGTCGGGGCCCCTTTCAGTTCGAAGCCGGCCAGATCCAGGCCCTGCTGCAGGCCCCGGATCATCTCCAGGATCGCTATTTCATCCAAGTCATCGACGGTCCTGGCCTTGCGGTGGTCGCAATGGCTGATCTCCTCGCCGCGGACCACGATCAGGTTCCGGATTCCCAGGACGAAGGCCCCCAGCAAATCCCCCTGCAGGGCCATCTGGTTGCGGTCCCGGCCGTACACGTGGATGATGGGCTCGAGTCCCTGCTGCTGCATCAGCGCTGCACCTGCCAGGGCGCTCAGCCGCATGGCCCCGCAGTCCATGTCCGGGATGACGACGGCATCGACGCGACCCTTGAGGCGCTGCGCGCAGGTGAGCAGTTCGGAAATGTCCACGCCGCGGGGAGTCTCCATTTCTGCCAGGAGGACGAACTCGCCCGATGTCAATTTTTTTCTGAGGTTCATTGCATCCTCCCCTTTGGGTCCAACTGCCGGCTGGACGGTACGACAGTTTGTTCTGCCGATGCCTGCGAGTGCTTGCTTCGGCGGCTACTCACCGGTTATGGGCGCCTGTGGCCCGTGTTTCAGAATCTCTTTTTCAACTGGATCCGGTAAGACCTGTCATCCCCTATTTCCTCGTTTACGATCAGGTCGAATGAAAGCGACGGTAATACCTTCAATAAATCATTCCGGGTGTCGGAATCGCGCCCGACGACTTCCAGGACCTCGTTGCACTTCATCTGTCGGAACACCTCGGTCGCCTTCAACAGCGTGAGGGGGGTGATTGCACCGCGCAAATCCAGATGATGATCTGCCTTCCGATTCAAGACTCAAACTCCTCATGATAGCCCGTGTGGATACGAGGTGGACGGTAAAGCATGGGTTGTGCCATGTGCGGAGATGCGCGTACTTTAAATTTTTAAACAAATAATTACGTGCGGTTAAAAGTTTTTTGCAACGGCGCGGACGATTTTTATTGAAAATGAAATGTTAAATTGTTAAAAATATAAATTAACAAACGTTAATAAAAACACAATGGAATGAAACATGTTTGAACACGAATTGGATCGGTACTGGAAGACAGTGGTCAACATCATCAAAGACGGTCTGATGATTGTGGACCGGCGTGGCGTCATCGTCTCGGTCAACAAAGCACTTGAAAGCATGATTCAGTATTCCCGGGACGAGTTGATCGGAAAATCCTGCGAGGTGTTGAATTGTGATGTGTGTGAAAAAACCCGGCAGGACAACGGAGGGCACTGGTGCCGTTTGTTCAAAACGGGTTCCGTCACGATGCGCAAATGCACCGTCATGCGCAAAGACGGGAAAGTGATCCATGTCCTCAAGAACGCCTCGCTCCTGCACGACGACGGGGGGGAAACGATCGGCGCCGTCGAGACGATCACGGACCTGACCGAGGTGGTGGAGAAGGAAAACCAGATCGCCCGGTTCCGGCGGCAACTAAGGGCGGAAGACGGCTTTCACGGGATCATCGGCAACTCCACGATCATGCAGGATGTTTTCGACCTCATCACCAATGCATCCCAATCGGATGCGCCCGTCATCATCACGGGCGAGAGCGGCACGGGGAAGGAACTTGTGAGCAAGGCGATCCACGCCGTCAGTCAGCGCAAGCGCAAACCGCTCGTCAAGGTCAACTGCGCGGCCCTCACGGATTCACTCCTGGAAAGCGAGCTCTTCGGCCACGTCAAGGGGGCATACACGGGGGCGTGGCGGGACCGGGAAGGCCGGTTTGAAAGCGCGCACCAGGGGGACCTCTTCCTGGACGAAATCGGCGATCTGCCGCTCGCCACCCAGGTGAAGCTGCTGCGCGTGTTGGAGGAGAAAGTGGTCGAGCGGGTCGGCGACAACCGCGCGATCCCGGTGGATGTGCGCATCATCTCCGCCACCCACCGCAACCTGAAGCAGCTTGTCGCTCGCGGGTTGTTCCGCAAGGACTTGTTCTTCAGGATCAACGTCATCCCCATCCATCTGCCCCCGCTGCGGGAACGGCCCGAGGACATTCCGCTTTTAGCCCGGTCGTTTTTCGGAAGGATCAAGTTGAAAAGCGGGAAAATGATCGAGGGCATCGGCAACGATGCCATCGAGATCCTGATGAACTATCCCTGGCCGGGCAACATCCGGGAGTTGAAGAGCGCCTTCGAGTACGCGTTCGTCAATTGCCACGAAGCCCTGATCCGCGCCCATCACCTCCCCCCGAATGTGCTCTACGGCGAGAGGGTCCCGAAAGCTGCCAGGAGTGCCACGGCTGACCGGGACGCTTTGAAGAGAAGCCGGCTCGTGGAGGCGTTGGAGAAAACGAACGGCCATTTGACCCAAGCGGCCCGGATGCTGGGGATCTCCCGGGTCACCGTCTGGAACCAGATGAAACGCTACGGTGTTCAGATCGACCGCAAGCCGAACGTCGGCCAACCGGCCTCGGCTCCGCTCGATGAGTTTTCCTGAATTTCTCGGCGAAACCAACTTCCGTTTTAGATCCGTTGGAATGGGGGAGAAAAATCAGCTGATTTGAACCGCGAAAAGCATTTTTCTCCCGATGTTCCTTGCCTCGCCTGATTGTCGACCCCAATCGCGACCTTGGGATGCACCGTCGTCAATTGTAGGACTCCATTACCTCGCGGTCCTCCGCCATGAGGTGAACCGCCAGCTCTTTCATGCCCGTTTCGTCCCAGAAAGGGAGGTCGCGATGGGTTTCCAGGTATTTGGTCGGAATCGGGTGGGTCCCGATAATCACCGGCAACCCATAGTGCTTCTCGATAAAAGCCATGAACTGACGGATGTGGGGGCACGGGGGATAGCCTACCACCAATCCCGTCGCAAGGTGCACGACGTCGCACCCGTTCTTCAGAAATTCGGCGGGAACGTATTCCACGTTTCCTCCGGGGCAGCCGCCGCAACTCGAAAAGCCGACGATCTCTACCGGCTCGTGAGCGGCATACCGGGAAAAAGCACCCCGCCGCTCGCGCAGCGCCCGAAAGCACTTGCCGCCCCCACACGATCGGTATCGATCGCAGATGATAATCCCAATCTTTTTCATCCGTTGCGCACTCCTTTATGTTTTTATGCTGATCAACGTTAAACGGAACCTTCTCAGCCGTTCACCTTTACGGCCATCAGCGTGATGTCGTCTGCAGGCGCGTCGGATCCCCGGAATGCCTCCACGGTGTCAAGCACGGCGAGCACGACGGTCTGTATTGTTGCTTCCGCACCCCCGGCCTACCTGACGGGGCTTTAGCGCCTGGGCCGTCAGGTAGGGCACGATGTTCCGCTTGTCCTGTTTGGATCGGACCCCCTGGAGAGCCATTTCAAGAATCTTTTCATGAACCCCAATTTTTCAGACGTCTGTTGATTGGAAATCGCCCCGGGTGCCGAAACAGCATCATGGGCAGATTTTTCGATTCCATTCGTCATCGTTCTTTCCGGCTTCATTAAACCATGCCCGGGAAAAACCCCGGCCCGGGGGTGCGACTCAACCCGGGCTGGGGCCCCAAGGGATTTGGGTAGAGAGGAACGGAGGTAGATAAGGCCAAGCTCCTCTGGCCTATTACTTACGCAATATCAGTGCCAGGCTATTTCGGGAGCCTTCCCTTGCTATCCGATAGATGCGCCGCTTTTGCCGTACATCTTTCTCCAGGGTTCCCGCTGCTTGCTGCGCGCGTCGGCGAGCGCGCGGTAAAGAGCGCCCACGGCCAATTCCGCACAATGATGGTGGCCCTTGGGGAGGGTTTCCAGAAAATCGATGACCCGCTCCGGGGTCACCTCCCAGGCTTCCGCGATCGGCCTGCCTTCGACCAGCTCCGCCACGGCGTTCGCGCTGGCGACCGTGTTCATGCAGCCTTGGATCTGGAAGGCCACCCGGCCGATCACTTCGCCCTGCAGCTTCAGGGATATGGCGACCGTGTCCCCGCAGTCGCCGGTGTGGCGGCCCTCGCCGTCCGGGTTTTCCAGCGGCTCCATGCGGTCCGATTTGAGCGCCATTTCCAGGTATTTGACCGAGTGGTCTTGCCAGAAATCGAATGGCTCCTTGGTCATGTCGGTGCTGCCCCGCAATTCTGCTATTTTTCTTTCCAGTTCGGTTTCCGTTTCTCGAAAAACGCCTGAACACCTTCTTTGGCATCATCGGTCGTGCACAGCCGCGCAAACGCCTCGTTCATGTAGGCGAACTGCTTCGTATAGTCCATGTCTTCGGCGTTGTAAAAGGCGCTCTTGGCGATCTGCACCGCTATGGGACTTTTCTTCGCCAGTTCCTCTGCCCATTGGCGGGCCTGGGTTTCCAGTTCATCCTTGGGCACCAGTTTGTTGATCAGACCCAGGGCGAGGGCTTCGGTGGCCGGAATCAGGTTGCCGTAAAGCAGCAGCTCGAGCGCCGTTTTGCGGCCGACGCATCTGGCCACCGGAATGACCGGCCCGACGCAGTTGAGGCCGACGTTGATGGCGGTGAGCCCCATGCGGGCGTTGTCGGCGGCGATGACCAGGTCCGCCGCGGCGACAAGGCCCATGCCGTTTGCGGCCGCGACCCCATGCAGTTGGGCGATGACCGGTTTTTTCATCCTGGAGATCGCAACCAGGGGACGCTCCATGCGCTCGATCCACTCCCGGTAGTCCAGGGCCGATTTGCCGGGCAGCTCATTGACGTCGATCCCGGCGCAGAAGGCTTTGCCGGCCCCTTTCAAAAGCACCACGCGAACCTGCGGGTCGGCATCCAGCGCCATGAGCGCTTCATAAAGCTCTTCGGCCATCCGGCTGTCGAGTGCATTCAATTGTTCCGGACGGTTCAACGTGAGTTCGGCAACATAATTCTCTCCCTTGGAGACAATCACTTTTTCATACGCCATTTCAGACCTCCTCAAGCTGCTGACCCTGTCAGTATAGAAGTGGTTTCATAACCCCGTCTGACCCCCGATGGCGGCGTTGCAGGCCTCTCGAATTGCTCACATACGGGCGTGGTTGCTGCGCTTTCGAATCGGTCTGCGCCTTGCCCTCAGGGGTGATCCGAGGTTGTGAAACCACTTCTACCCATTTTCATATGGGATTCTTTGATATTTTGCAAATAACGGATTCGTAAAGGCGCGCTGCTCGGGCACCCCGCTCAGCTTATCCACTTCGGTTTCAAGCAGGGATGCTGCCCCCGAACTCCGGTTGCTCGTCCACAGGCCCGGTCTCACGGTTCACGGCCGGGTTCTCGCAAACGATTCCGCAATACGCCGGATTTGGCGCAGG
>DATITS010000064.1:0-5820 GCA_035467535.1 Desulfobacterales bacterium | reverse complement strand
CCCGGCGCACCCCGCCGATCACGTTGACCGACACGATCACCCGGTTGCCGGTCGTGGACTCGCTGATGTCCATGATTTTTTCGCGGATGCGCCAGAATTGCATGAACAGGCTCTCGAAGCCGAAGCTGTCGGCAAAGAGCCCCAGCCAGAGCAGGTGACTCTGAATCCGGTGCACCTCGGACCAGATGACCCGCAGAAACTGGGCCCGCGGCGGGGCTTCGACCGCCATCAGCTCCTCGATGCCCATGCAGTAGCAGTGCGCGTGAATCATCGAGCAGATCCCGCAGACGCGCTCGACGACCTGGATCATCTGGTGGAAATCGCGGACGTCCGCCAGCCGCTCCAACCCCCGGTGGACGTAGCCCAGATTCGGGATGGCCTCGACGACCCGCTCATCGACCAGCGTCAGCTTCAAGTGAATGGGCTCGGGCAGCACGGGATGCTGGGGCCCGAAAGGAATGACTGTCTTGCGCATCAGAATGTCTCCACGTCCGGATGGCTCCGAAAAAAGTCCGATGTCAGCGTCATGAGTCCATCGTCTCCTCGGCCGCCCCTTCTGGCAGTGCTGCGTCCGGCTTGTTCGGCTCCGACGCAGTTGTATCTGCGGTCTGCCCTTCTTGAACTGCGGACGGCGCAGCCGTCCGCAGGCTGAACTTGCAGAACGGCGTCTTGAGCGCCTCTTCTTCCAGGTAGAGCATCCCCTTGAAGTCCACGACCAGACCCTGGAACTTCAGGCCGAAGAAATCCTGGATCTCGTTTTCGATCAGCAGGGCGGCGAAATAGACCGGCGAGATGCTCGGCACCGGTTCCGTCTTCATCGCGGTCAGCCGCAGGTGCTTGAGGCCCAGGTCCTTGTCGAAATGGTAGAGGACGTCGATGCGGCTCGCGTCGATTTCGGTGCAGGAGAGGGTCACAAGGCGATAGCCCTGGATCTTGAGCTTCGCCGCCTCTCCGATGAGCTCGGCCGAGCTGACAGGAGTGATCTCTTCGCGCATGGTCTTTAAGCCCCTTTTCCCACGGAGGGTTGCTCGTGCAGTTGCTGCAGCTTCTGCAGGCCGAGCACGACGCCGTCAATAATCGCCTCGGGCTTGGGCGGGCAGCCCGGCACGTAGACGTCCACCGGCAGCACCTTGTCGATCCCGCCGACCACGTTGTAAGCCTCCCGGAAAATGCCCCCCGACAGGCCGCAGGCGCCGATGGCCACCACCAGCTTCGGGCTGGGCATCTGCGCGTACAGGTTGGCCAGCACCTTCTTGTTGCGGTGGTTGACCGTGCCGCTGGTGAGCAGGACGTCGGCGTGGAACGGGTTGCCCACGTTGATGATGCCGAAGCGCTCCACGTCGTAGATCGGCGTCAGGCAGGCCAAAATCTCGATGTCGCACCCGTTGCAGCTGCCGCAGTCGAAGTGCAGCAGCCAGGGAGACTTGGAGCGCATCCGATTGATAAACCGTTTGATCGCTTGCATGAAGTCGTCATCCTTGATGCAGCCAGATAAGGTTCACCAGGGAAAGGGTCAGCCCCACCCCCCAGACGTAGCTCAACATCCAGCGCCAGGTCATCCGCGAGGTAATGTTGTCCACCAGCACCTCGAGAAAGTAAGTGCCCACCAGCAGGACCGCCATCCCGAACCAGTTCGTGGCCCAGAAAAGGGTGCAGAAGCCCAGCAACAGAACGATTTCAAACCAGTGAGCGATCTCGGTCAGCGCCAGGAAGGGCCCGGAATAGTCGGTGAGCAGCCCCTTGACGATCTCCTGGTGCGCGTGGTGGCTGGTGGACAGGTCGAAGGGCGATTTGCGCAGCTTGATGGTCAGCACGTAGCCGAGCACGATGAACAGAAACGGCAGCTTCAGCAGCAGGGGTTCGCGCCAGGCGTAGATGCTCGTCAGCTTGAAGCTGCCGGTCTCGGCATAAAACCCCACCACCACCAGGACGAGCAGCGGCTCGTAGGAGAGGATCTGCAAAAGCTCCCGGTGGGCGCCGACGTGGCTGAAGGGCGAGGTGGACGACAGCGCGCCCACCACCAGCATCACCGCCCCCACGGCCTGCACGAACAGGATCAGCAGCAAATCGGACTGCAGGAAAAAGAGCACCAGGGCGATGGCGGAGGCCGCGATGTAGCAATAGGCGCAGAAGACCTGCCAGACGTTGACCACCTGGGATTCCTTGAAGAACAGCTTGATCACGTCGTAGAACGGCTGCAACAGGGGCGGGCCGATGCGCGACTGCATGCGGGCGGTCAGGATGCGATCCAGGCCGCTGACGAGTCCTCCGAGGATCGGACCGGCGATCAGCCCGCAGGCAATCAGGATGGCGGTCCTCGTCACAGTGCACCTCCTACGATCAGGGTCAGCAGGATGCCCCCGCCTAAATTGACCCAGTCGGTCAGCCGCTTCTCGCCGAAGATCGAATCGAGGTAGTAGTTCCGGGCCTCGGCCTTGACCGGCTGGTTCATCGGTCCCAGGAAAAAGAACGGCTCGCCCGTCTGGATGCCGCTCATGTAGGCGGGAACGATCTTGGACTTGAACGCGCGCTTCAGCGCCACCACGGCGACGATCAACCCGAGGAGCGCCACTACGCACAGCGGCAGGATGGCGAAGGTGCCGTAGGCGTTCTCCAGGACCCCGGCCCTGAGGGTGTAGGTCGCGGTGTAGGATCCGCTCAGCACCGGCTTGATCAGCCACAGGTACAGCCAGGGGGCGATCACGCTGAGCACGGCCCCGGCAGCGCACAACGGGCCGAGCGCCAGCCACGTCAGCACCGGCTGGCGCTCCGGCCGGAAACGCCCCGCGAACGGGTCGCTCATCAGGGTGCCGGCCCAGCGCGCCCAGTACATCACGGTGAGGGCGCTGGCAAGCGCGATCATGATGATCACGTACAGGTTGCGGGCGGCCGCCTCCATGGCCATCCACTTGCTCAGCAGGACGCCGAAAGGCGGCATGATCATCATGACGACCCCCGTCACGGTGATCAGGGCTGTGACCGGCATTACCGCGTAGAGCCCCCGCATGTCCTCGATGTCGCGGCTGGCGATGCGCTGCTCGATGGCCCCCACGCTGAGGAACAGCAACGCCTTGATCACCGCGTGGAACATCAGGAGCAGCATCGCGGCGATCATGGACTCGGCGGTGTTGATGCCGGCGCAGGCGAAGATGAGGCCCAGGTTGCTGATGGTCGAGTAGGCCAGTACCTTTTTGCCGTTGCTCTGGCCCACGGCCAGGGCCGCGCCGGCGAGGAAGCTGAAGGCCCCGAACACCGCGACTGTCTGGCTCAGGAAGCTCCCCGCGAACCCCGGCGCCAGCCGCAGGACGAGGTAGATGCCCACCTTGACCATGGTGCTCGAGTGCAGCAGGGCGGAGACCGGGGTCGGCGCCACCATCGCCCCCAGGAGCCAGCTCTGGAAGGGGAACTGCGCCGACTTGATGAAGGCGGCCACACACAGGAGGGCGAGCGCCAGCAGGTAGACGCCCGAGCTCGCCAGCCCGGGCAGCAGGATGTTCTGCAGCTCCAGGCTCCCGGTCTCGCGGTAGACCGCGATCATCCCCAGGATGAAGGCCGCCCCGCCGGCGCTGTTCATCCACAGGGCCCGCAGGGCGTTCTGGGTGGCGATGGTGGTGCGGTCGTGGCCGATCAGGAGGAACGAGCAGAGGGTGGTCACCTCGAAGAAGAAATAGATGAACGAGAGGTCGTTGAAGAGCACCAGGCCGTTCATCGCGCCCAGGAAGAGCAGCATCACGAAGAAGAAGCGCGGCTGCCGGGAGTGGGCCACGTGGTAGTGGTGCTCGTGTTCGTGCATGTAAGGAATGGCCTGGTAGCAGATGATCGAGCCGACGACGGAGATGATCAGCACCATCATGAGCGAAAGATAATCGCAGTTGATGCGTTCATAAACCGTCGGCCCGCTGATGAGGAAAAACTCCAGGGTGACGAGCATAACGACCTGGAAAAGCCCCAGGGCGATGATCACCAGGTGCCGGTGCTTGAAGCCGTAGTAGAGGATGATCAGCAGCAGGATGAAATCCGCCGTCTGGACGATGCGGTGCAGGTCCAGGCCGAAAACGGACGCGAGGCTCAGCTTGAACGGCGTGAGCGGAACCAGGAGCGCCGCGCTCACCATCAGGACGGCGCCGGCCGCCAGCACGATGGCCGAGCGGGCTGCCTGGGTTCTCAAAATGGTGCAGAGAATGGCGCCGACCATGGGGGCCAGCACCAAGAGGGCGATCAGCACAGCACGCATGTCCATATCGCTCAGCCCTTTCCTAACAGCGTGTTGAAAATCTGCGCCTGAGGCCGTGATCCAGCGTTGTGCGGCTTTTGTAAATGCTCACATGCAATCGGCTGGAAGCTGGAAGCTCGAAGCCTATCTGATCGGGTCTGAATTTGTTTTGAGCCTCGAGCTTTAAGCCTCTTGCCGCAAGCTTATATCCGTCTTGGCTGACGGCCGGATACTTGTTTTTCAACACCCTGCCAAACTGTGATGACCATTATACAAACGCTGAAGCGCCGGGATGATGCTGCTGGCGCCACACGGATGAAAACACCCTGGGGAACAGCAAGCGCCATGCCAACGAAGACCGTCCATCCAAAAACCAACTATGCGATATCATTAAGCAAGACGGCCCATGGCGCCGCAAGCCCGGTGCAGCATCCGCTGCGGGTGTCAGAATTTTTGACACCTTGAAAAGAACCAGGGCAGCGGCTCAGGTGTTTAGGCTGAAGGCTGAAGGCGATAAGACATCTCGCCGGGCACCCATCAAGTCGTTCAAGACCTTCCCGGTTTCTACGACCGTTGGCCCAATCGCCAACTCAAATGCCCGAGGTCTTGTGTGATCACGCGTGGTTTGTCCCTTGAAAGCCTTCCGTCTATCCACCTGGGTTACAAGCTTCTCACCGAGGCGGGTCGCGGAGCGTCAGCCTGCCGCCGGCGAGTCGGATGAATCCGGGAGTGTCCGCAGCAGGTACCCGCGGGCCAGCCGGGTGATTTCGGAAATCCGGTCCGGGCGGCTCCACACGATCTGCGAATCCGCGCGAAACCAGGTCATCTGGCGCTTGGCGAAGCGGCGGGTGTCGCGCTTGAGCGTGCGCACCGCCTCGTCCCGGCCGATCCGGCCGGCGAGCCAGGCGGCCGTGTGGCTGTACCCGATCGACTGCATGGATTTGAGCTGCGGTCCGTACCCCGCGGAGAGCAGGCCCCGCACTTCATCCTCCAGCCCTGCGTCCAGCATGGCATCCACCCGGCAGTCGATGCGCTCGTAGAGCACGTCCCGGTCGAGGTGCAACCCGATCTGCAGGGCATCGAAGGGCGCCTCGGCGAACCGGTGCTCCCGGTGGAAACCAGAGATGGGCCGCCCCGTCACCTCGAAAACCTCCAGTGCCCGCAGGATCCGGGCGGTGTCGTTCGGGTGCAGGCGGCGGGCACTTACCGGGTCGCAGGCCGCAAGGCGGGCGTGCAGCTTCCGAATGCCGCCGGTCTCGGCTTCCGCCGCAAGCCGCCGGCGCACCGCCGGGTCGCCCGCCTCGGAGCGGAACAGCCCGCGCAGGAGCGCCTTGATGTAAAGGCCCGTGCCGCCGACGATGAGCGGCACTGCGCCCCGGCGGTGCAACTCCCGCACCTTGGCCCGCGCCTGCGCCGCATACCGGGCCGCGTCGAAGGGCTCGTCCGGATCGACGACGTCGATCAGATGGTGCGCCGCGGCGGCCCGCTCCGCCGCCGTCGGTTTGGCCGTGCCGATGTCCATGCGGCGGTAGACCTGCATGGAATCCGCACTGATGATCTCACCGCCGAGCGCCCGCGCGAGCGCGATGCCGGCCGCCGTCTTGCCG
>DATITS010000063.1:0-16482 GCA_035467535.1 Desulfobacterales bacterium | reverse complement strand
AAAAGGGATGGCAATGGTAGTAATTTTGGGTATACCGGCTCAGGTGGCGATGGTTCTGGGTTCAGGATGGAAGCAGTTGCCGGGACCTGGTCGCTGACGGCCCACAATCGTACAGGCGGAAGGATGGCGAGAACGGTGGTGCCGGCCCTCGATGATGGCCTGAACCCCGAACCCAGAGGTGTTACTTCTGGTTACTGGAGAAAACCGGGTTGGGGTCAGCGCAGGTTCATGACGTCGACGATTCCGTCCTCAAGGTCGGCGACCAGCAGCTTGTGGCGCAGGAGGCGGCCCTTTTTCAGGATGACCTTGACCACCTCCGCGCACTCCAGGGTCGCCAGGAAGACCACGGCGTGGGGCAGGGTACCCAGGGAGGTCTCGGCGCCCTTGAGGGGCAGTTGCCCGGGTTCGCCGTAGATCAGGCGCAGCCCCGTGTCGCCAGGGAAAATGGTGGTGACGTGGCCGGAGGCGCCCGCCACGGCCGCGGAGACGAGCGGGCAGCCGATGCGGCGGCAGGCCCCTTCGACCACGAAGCGGGTGCGCAGGTTGTCGAGGCAGTCGACGACGACATTGCAGCCCGCGAGCACGGCCCCCGCATTTTCCGCCGTCACAAACGCGGTACGGGCGGTGACATCCACCGACGGGTTGATCCGGCCGACCCGCGCGCGGGCCGCTTCGGACTTGAGTTGACCCAACCCTTCGACGGTGCTCAGCAACTGGCGGTTGAGGTTGCTGTCCTCGAACCGGTCCCCGTCGACCAACGTCAGGCGGCCGACACCCATCCGGCCCAAGATCTCGGCCACGGTGCCGCCGAGACCGCCGAGGCCGACGACGCCCACCCGGGCCCCGAGCAGTGCGGCCTGGTCGGCGAGGGAGAAACTGCGCATGTTGCGTGCGTAGCGTTCGGGGACAATGCCGTTTTCCAGAGCGGCCATTTCGATCTCCCGGCCGCTCACGGCCGACCGGCCGGCAAGACTCAAGACGTTCGCGACGGAAATGCTCTTGTAAGGGGTCTTGTCCGGAAAGGTCTTGGCCTCGCTCAGTCGTTCCAGTTCAGAGGGGGTGATTTTCATGGAGTCCCATCCGTTGGCTTTACAGCGTCGGTGCTTAATCGTCTTCGAAAAATCTGCCGGCTTTCCGCAGTTCACGCGCCAAACAGAAAACCACAGAAGGCTAACAATAACAAGTAATTTCGTCCGCGGCAGCCCTGGAAACGGAAAGTTGACAGGGTGGAGCGTATAGCATAGAATTTTCCAGTCAAGTTGCTCGGTTGAAACCGCGCCGGACATGAATATTACTTGAAGGCCGGCCGCTCGGCCTGAAGCGGTCGGCAGGGTTCTGCGACCGGGTGGCGCTCGACGCCTGCCGGGCGGTTCTGCGCGAGGAGAGGCCGGCCCCCGTTGTCAACCCCGCTGGTTACACGTGCACGGATGGCTTATGAAGAATTCTTCCTGGTTTCTCGGCATAGATCTTGGGACCGGTAGCTGCAAAACGGTCGCGGCGGATGAGAACGGCAAGATCCTCGGTTTCGGGGTGGGCGGGTACTCGGGCGCCGAGGCCCAGGACCGCTGGCAGGAGCAAGACCCGCGGGAATTGCTGAGGGCGACGATCACCTCTGTTCGCCAGGCAGTCGAGCGGGCCGGCGCACGCCCGGAAGGTTGCGGCGGCATGAGCATCGGCGGGGCCCTGCACAGTGTGATGGCCGTCGACGGCCATGGCGATCCTTTGACGGGTGTCATCACCTGGGCGGACGGGCGGGCTGTTGAACAGGCCAAGCTAGTGGCAGGCACGCCGGTCGGCAAGAATCTCTACCGGGAAACCGGATGCCCCGCGCACGGGATGTACCCGATCTACAAGCTCATGTGGCTCCGCGAAAATCGGCCGGAGATTTTTCAACATGCCCGACGGTATGTCTCCGCCAAGGAATATGTCGGCTTCCGGTTGACCGGTACCTGGCAGGTCGACTACGCGCTGGCGGCAGGGTCCGGTTTTCTGAACACGTACACGCTCAAATGGAGCGATCCGGCCATCGACCTGGCCGGCATCCGCAAAGACCAACTCTCCCCCCTGGCTGCGCCCGTCGCCCTCCTCGGCCAGCTGCAGCCGGCGATCGCCGCTCAGATGGGGATCCCCGCGAACACGCCGGTCGTGATGGGCTCTTCCGATGCAGTGAACTCGAGCATCGGCGCCGGTGCCGTGGACTCCACCCAGGCCACTTTAATGGTCGGGACCAGCGGTGCGCTGCGGGTGGTATCCCCGCGACCGGTGTTGGACCCCAAGGCCCGCAGCTGGTGCTATGCCATCGATGAGAAGCGCTGGCTGGTAGGAGGAGCGATCAACAACGGCGGCGTAGCCCTGTCCTGGCTGCTCGACTGCCTGAATCAAGCCCATGTGGGGCAGCCGCTGACCTTCGAAGACCTCCTCGCGCTCGCCGGCCGCGCCCCCGCAGGGTCGAGGGGCCTGGTCTGCCTTCCGTTTTTCGCGGGTGAACGCAGCCCCAACTGGAACCTGAATGCCCGGGCCGCTTTTTTCGGGATGAGCCTCGAGCACGAACTGCGGCATGTGGCGCGGGCGCTGCTCGAGGGGATCGGGTTTCGTTTCAAAAGCCTGCTGGAGATTTTTTCCGAGATCGGCCTGGATGTGAAACAGATCGTCGCTTCGGGGGGCTTCACCAGGTCCGCGCTGTGGCTCCAGGTGATGGCCGATGTCATGGGGCGGGAGCTGAACGTTCCGGCTTGGGGTGAGACGTCGGCGCTGGCGGCCGCCTTCTGGGCGGCGCTGGCCGCCGGCAGTGCCGGTTCCATGGAGGAGATCCGGAAGTGGGTTCACCACAGTCATGCATGCCGGCCGATTCCGGAGAATATAGCCGTCTACGAGCGGGTCTACCCCTTGTACACGAAACTCTACCAAGCGGCGGCCGGCTCATTTGACGGTATCGCCCGGCTTCAAAGCGATCTGGCCGCGGCAAAGGATGAGAGCGGGAAGCGCAACGGTGATACGGCGCAACGGTGAGGGGCCCGATTTTTTATACAGAAACCATATACCAATCGATCAGAATTCCATCGGGTGGTGTTTCTTCTTCGCATTCCATAACCGAGTCGACCGACTGACAGTCGATGGGTGCCCTTCGAGAGGAAGCCACAATGAGCAGATCTTCCATAATCCCCATTTTTGTTTGCATGTGTGTTCTATCGGCGACCGCCTGGGCCGAAACAAAGGTTTATAAGTGGGCCGATTACACCAAGCCTTTCGGGACCAGATTGGTGGGAATCGACGATATGAAACCCACAATAGTGGAAGTCGACCTGCCCGAATCGGTTGTTGAAAACAAAGAAGTAATTTTGATTGTCTCATCTACTTTTTACACCGGTTCCTTTAGCGGCAGAGTGTCGCTTTCGGTAAACGAGAGGGAGCTTGGCAGCTTGGTTTCCGGACCGAATGTCAAAGTCGTTCTTGAAAGGAGAATCGTCAATGCCGGAAAAAACATATTGAAATTTAGCACGGACGGCAGATTCAGCACGATGGCTGTCAACGATCTTCGAATCGAGCTGAGGGATCCAGTTGACAAAGCTTCCAGGAAGTCTTCACCCCAGGATCCTGAAGGGACGGTTTACCGGTGGACCGATTACACCAAGCCGTTTAAAACCAGAGTTAAAGTGCTAAGCGATAAACCGGGCATTGTGCAGGTCGACCTGCCTGGCGCAATTGCCGATCAAGATAAAGTCGTGTTGGACATGTCAACGTCATCAACCATTAAAACGAATCATCGTGTCACTTTAGAGGTTAACAATACGGAGCTGCCCTCGTTTAGCGTTGGGCCTGGGGCCAGAATTGTTCTCCTCAAAGGAGCTCTTAAAGTCGGGAGAAATAACCTTAGATTCCTCTGTTCATCCATAGCTAGTAGTGGACGTATGACTGAAACGGCAGCGATAGATATTTACGAACTGCGGTTCGAGCTTCCGCCGGCACAGACGACCACTGCCCAAACGAGCCCGCCTCCCGCACCCAAACCCATCGAAGCAAAAGGGCCGGTGGAGCCGGAGCCACCCACAATTAAGCAGCCGCCGGCAAGCGTTGAACCGGTGGCCCCCAAGCGGGAAGAAACTCCTCAGACTGAAAAAGCCGGGACTGCGCCCAAAAAAGAAATGGCGGCTCCCGTCGGCCGTACCGACATCGGCCAGAGATGGGCGGTGGTCATCGGTGTTTCCGAATACGAGGATTCCCGCATCCCCGGTTTGCGATACGCAGCCCGCGATGCCCAATCGGTTTATGACTGGCTTGTTTCGCCCAATGGCGGCCGTTTTGCACCTGCACGCGTGAATCTGCTTTTGGACCGCAATGCCGCCAACGAAAACATCAAGGACGCACTCTTCAATTGGCTGAAACAGGCGATCGAAGAGGACCTGGTGGTCATTTTTTTTGCAGGGCACGGTTCGCCGGAATCCCCGGATGCGCTTCATAACCTTTATCTTCTGCCGTACAACACCAGGTACAGCAACATTGCCGTGACCGGGTTTCCCATGTGGGACATCGAAACCGCTTTGAAACGATTCATCAAGGCCAAACGAGTGGTCATCATAGCGGATGCCTGCCATTCCGGCGGAGTCGGGCAGGCGTTCGACCTGGCGACCCGAACCGGCCGGGGCATCCAGGTCAATGCCATCAATTCCGGACTTCAAAACCTGACGGATCTTGGCAAAGGGATCTGCGTCATCAGCGCCTCCCGTGACAAGGAGCTTTCACGGGAGGGCGGGGAGTGGGGAGGGGGCCACGGCGTTTTCAGCTATTATCTGATCGAAGGCCTCAAGGGTGCAGCCGACTTCGACAATAGCGGCACGGTGACCATCGGTGAGCTTACGGTGTATGTCTCCCAGCAGGTGCGCCGGGCAACTCTCAATGCCCAGAACCCCATTGTTTCCGGGAGTTTTGATCCGTCGCTGACGATCTCGAAGTGATACGTCCGGCAAAAAGACTGAAATGCCAAATCTATCACAGGAAAATCCGGTAGCTAAGACATGTGATATCTATCATTCAGGAGGTCTAAAATGGTGACAATCGAAACACTCACAGAGCTTCTCGGCTGGGCGTCCGTTATAAACATAACGCTGTTGCTCTTTACAACGATAATGGTCATCGCGGTGCGGAGAACTATTTAAAAAATTCATTCCAGTTTGTTCGGCCTCGATGAGAAGGACCTGGAAAGTGCATATTTTCAATACATCGCACAATACAAAATTGCAATTATCGTCTTTAACATTGCGCCATATATCGCGCTGAAAATCATGGCCTGATCAAGAAACGAATTGATGGCCCCCACCCGATTTATAAAAGCGGAAAGTGCAGTTTTTTGCAGCAGGGTTGTAGAAGATAAAGGCGTGGCATCTGCAAGATCAAAAAATAGGGATTCTATAAATATTCGGGAAAAGGAGAGGGTCGATATGAAGCAATTTGGTATTGGAAATATGAATTTTGGCTACAAGAATTTATTTTTTGTTGGTTTCATTTTCATCGTGGGAGTTCATGCTGTCGGGTGTGCGACTCCCAAAGCCCAAAATTATGACAAAATCAGTTTTTCCTGGACGAGCGATCATCACCTGCCGCCGGATCAACGTTTCCTCTCCCTCAATGTGGCTCCGGAAGCAGTCGATGAAGGGATTCAAAAGTGGGTTTCCGAAAAAAAAGGGGAGATAATAGAAAAAAACGACAACTGTAGCACCATCGTCCAACTTCAACCTAACTGTGAAAACAACTTTCTGGCAACCCAAGGCATTACCAAAAAGGAATGGGATGCCTATGATCAGAACACATACCGAAAATGGGAAGAAGGAGAATGGGAAAAACTGCAGCAGATGTCAAAAAGCCAGGTTGAATATATGCATGTTCCGGATAGACCGTCAATCTGCATTAAAGCCCAATTGGGAAAGCGGCAAAAACAAATCGCATATACTGAACAGGTCGGGACCACTACGTTTTATCAGCAGACGTTTATTTACACCAAAAACGGCCCGATTCCCGGCGCCCTGATTCCTGTTCAAACGCCCAGGTACGAAACTCGAACAACCACTATGTCCTTTGCAAGCCAAATTCATTTTTTTATCTTCGCCGATCAGGGATTGACTCGCATCTATGCAGTGGGCGCACCTTTTGATGTCGGCGCATCGGTTAAAGCTGCTTACGGCGCGAGTACGAGGCATTCCTGCTGGCCCATGATCACTGGTAAGGATGAGGCTTCTTTAATAACAGAAGCCTATACCTATCTGAAAACCGCTTACCCGTAGGAACCGGAAAAACCAAGCAAAAGAATAAAGCCGTAATGCCGGCGACTGACCCATCTTCGCAGGTGAGGCGGATCTGGCAGCAGTCTTCGATATCGAGACAGCCCTGCCGCCGCGGCCAGCGACTGATAGAGAAAATTCATCTTTTTCCTCCGAACAGCTCAACGACCTGAAAGGAAGTCCAGCGCCGCCGTCACCCCGCCTTTTGAATAAGGGATGCCTGCAAGCGAAAGACCCATCTCTACTCCGCACAGAGTTCCGGCAAGCATTAAATCGTTGAAGTCTCCCAGATGTCCGATGCGAAAGACCTTGCCTTTCAGTCTCCCCAATCCGGTCCCGAGGGACATGTCAAATCTTTCCAAAACGACTTTCCGGAGCGCATCCGCGTCATGGCCCTGCGGCATCACCACGGTCGTCAGCGCGGGGCTGTATTCGTCCGGGTTTAAACAGAGGATTTCAAGCCCCCAGGCGCGAACCGCCCGCCGGGTCGCCTCGGCATGACGCAGGTGCCGGGCGAAGACCCGGTCGAGCCCCTCCTCGAAGAGCATCCGCAGCGCTTCACGCAGCCCGTAGAGCAGGTTCGTTGCCGGCGTGTACGGAAAAAAACCCATCTTGTTATCGCGAATCATCGTCTCCCAATCCCAGTAGGATCGGGGCAGCTTCGCCGATTTAGAGGCCTCCAAGGCTTTTCTGCTGAGTGCATTCAAGCCTAAACCCGGCGGCAACATCAAACCTTTCTGGGAGCAGCAGACCGTCACATCGACGCCCCACTCATCATGCCGATAGTCGATCGAGGCCAGGGAGGAGATCGTATCCACCATTAAAAGCGCCGGATGGTTGGCACGGTCGATCGCCTTGCGGGCATCGTGCACCCGGCTGGCGGCTCCCGTCGAGGTCTCGTTGTGGACGATCGCCACCGCCTTTATCTTCCGGTCCTGGTCCGCGGCCAGCTTCTTTTCAACGACCGCCGGGTCCACCCCATGGCGCCAGTCGCCGGGAACGAAATCGACCTCAAGCCCGAGTTTCAAGGCCACATTGCGCCACAGTGCGGCAAAATACCCGGTCTCGAACATGAGCACCGTGTCTCCGGGGGACAGGGTGTTGACGAGCGCCGCTTCCCAGGCCCCGGTCCCGGAGGAAGGATAGATGACCACCGTACCGGTCGTTTTGAAAATCTGTTGAAGTCCATGAAAAACCTCCAAGGATAGCTGGGCAAATTCGGGCCCCCGGTGGTCGATCGTGGCTTGAGCGATGGCCCGCAGAACCCGCTCAGGCACATTGGTCGGCCCTGGAATCTGAAGAAAGTGACGTCCGCTCTTGTAGCCCATTCAACACCTCCAAAACGAATCGATATGAGAGACCCGCTAATAGTTCAATAATGGCGTAAGTGCAATATTAATTGCGGCGGGCAGTGATGCCAAACGGCTGGCCCGAATAGACAATCCAACAAACGAATCCGATGGCGGGAGTTTCATGCCCGGCAACTGAAAAGCGGTGCCTCAGAAATTACTTTGCCGACCAGCCGCCGTCGAGAAAAATGATCTGGCCGGTTATATACCCGGAGGCCGGGGAGGCCAGAAAGAGGGTGAGCCCGTAAACGTCTTCCGGTGTTGCATTGCGACCGATGATGGTCTGCCGCGCCAGGGATCGGATGGTTTCATCGTCCTTGAACAGCGGTGCCGTCAACCGGGTCTTCATGAAACCGGGGGAGATGGCATTGCAGGTGATTCCGCTTTGGCCGGCGGACCATGCCTCTGCCATCGCCCGGGTCAACTGCATCACCCCGCCTTTGGAAGCCCCGTAGGGCAGCCCGTTGGGGAAGGCCCGGACCGATTGCAGGGAGGCGATGTTGATGATCCGGCCCCAGTGTCTGGTTTGCATGGAGGGGACCAGAAGCTTGGCGAGAAAAAAAGGCACGCCCAGGTTCAGCCGGAGGGTCTGGTCCCACACCTCGGGGGTGACTTCGGGCCAGGGCGTGCGGGGGTTGATCCCGGCGGCGTTGACGAGGATGTCCGGAGGTCCGAAGATGGCGCCGACGCGCTCAACCAGGTCCGGCAGGGCCTCGATCCGGCCGATGTCGCCGGCAACGCAATCCGCTTGTCCTCCCGCTTCCCGGGCTTCCGCCACGGCTCGAAGCAGGTCGGCTTCCCCCCGCGCCACATGGACAACGGCCGCGCCCGCCCGGGCGAGCGCCAAGGCCATGGCCCGGCCAATGCCGGAGCTGGCGCCGGTGACCAGGGCGACTTTGCCCTTGAGGCTGAACAGATCGTCAAGGAAGCTCATTGCGATCGGCTACCACCACCGGATGGATTCCGTCACGTGCTCCCGGATCTTGACGAAGGCCGGATCGTCGAACTTGCGCGGCCGCGGGAGGTCGACGATGATTTCTTCCTTGATCTTGGCCGGTTTGTTCGACAGCACCAGGATGCGCTGGCCGAGGTACACGGCCTCTTCGATGTTGTGGGTGACGAACAGCACGGTGCTCCTCAATTCGTTCCAGATCCGGATCAGCTCGTCCTCGAGGTAGTAGCGCAGCTTGATGTCCAGCTGGCCGTAAGGTTCGTCCATCAGCAGCAGGTCCGGGTTCAGGGCGAAATTGCGCGCGATCACCACCCGCTGCTCCATGCTGGAGGACAGCTCCTGCGGAAAATTCCTTCGGAAGGGTTTCAGCCCCACCAATTCGAGCATCGTTTCCACCCGGCGCTCGATTTCGTCGGCGGTAAGCCGCTTGATTTTCAGACCGAAGCGGATGTTGTCTTCGACACTCAGCCACGGAATGCTGGAGATTTCCTGGAAGACGAAGGCGATGTTGTGGCGCCGGGGGTCCGACGGCACCCCGTCGACCAGGATGTCACCTTTGGTGGCCGGGATGAAGCGTGCCAGGGTGTTGAGAAAGGTGGTCTTGCCGCAGCCGGTGGGACCGACGATGCACAGCAGTTCGCCGTCATAAATATCGAAATTGATGTCGTCCAGGACGAGCAGCTCGTCGTAGCACTTGGTGAGGTCGGTCACGCTGACCTTGACCTTTTTCCCGCGGGCATACTCTTCTTTGGTGGTCATTTCCGCAGCAAGCCTCCTAGAGAGAAAGTTCGGTGTCGTTGGATATCTTCCTGCGCATCTCCAGGAATCTGGGGTCGGTGTACTCCCGCGGTTTAGGGATGTCGATCGGGTACTGCGATTTGATGTGGCCCGGCATGCAGGACATGACGACGACGCGGTCGCCCAGGTAGATGGCCTCCTCGACGTTGTTGGTGATGAAGACCACGGTGCGCTTGTCCTTTTCCCAGATCGACAGGGTTTCTTTCTCCATGGCGTAGCGGGTCTGCGCATCGAGTGCGCCGAAAGGCTCGTCCATCAGCAGCACATCGGGGCCGTTCGCCCAGGCGCGGGCGAGGCCCACGCGCTGCTTCATGCCGCCCGAGAGCTGGTGCGGATAGGACGTCTCGAAACCCTGCAGGCCGACGAGGTCGATGTACTTCTGGGCGGTCGCGTTGCGCTTGGACTTGTCCACGCCTTTTATGTAAAGGCCGAACGAAACGTTGTCCATGACCGTCTTCCAGGGGAAGAGGGCATACTGCTGGAAGACGACTCCCCGGTCAGGGCCGGGCCCCGTCACCTCTTTGCCGTCCATCAATACGTTGCCCTCGTCCGGCATGATGATTCCGGCCATGCAGTTGAGCAGCGTCGTCTTGCCGCACTGGCCCGGCCCCAGCACCACCACGAACTCGTTTTCTTCAACCTGCAGCGAAACGTCGTCCAGTACGTTGATGGTGTATTGCTCGGTGAGGAACATCTTGGAGATGTTGCGGCACTCGATTTTTATGTCAGGTCTCTGCGCCATGGGCAAACCAGCCTTTCGAACCATCTGAGAGTAACCGCCAGCGATGCACCGATAATGCCGATGATGATCATGCCCACCATGATCATGGGCGGCTTGTACATGTCCATGCCCTGGATGATCAGGTAGCCTACCCCTTCGCGGGCACCCACCAGCTCGGCCGCCAGCACGCACATCCACGACATGCTCAGGGCGTTCTGGACCCCCGCAAACACCGACGGCAAGCTCGCCGGGATGGCGACATTGAAGAGTTGCTGCCGCCGCGAGGCGCCGTAGGTGCGGGCCGCGGCGATGAGTAATGGATCGGTGTAGCGCATGCCGGTGTAGGAATTGAGAACGAAGATGACGAACGCGCCGACGTAGCAAATGAAGATCTTGGGCCCTTCGCCGATGCCCAGCCACAGGATGGCGATCGGTATCCAGGCGATGGGCGGGATCGGCCGCAGGACCTCGAAGACGGGTTTGACGACCTTGTCGAAGGTCCGGTTCCAGCCCATGTACATGCCGAGCGGCAGGCCGGTGGCGGCTCCCAAGAGGTAGGCAATGACGACCCGGCGCAGGCTGTAGTAGATGTGCATCCACACGGTGTTGCCCCCGATCTTGACCGAGAACATCCGCAGCCCTTCCTTGAACACCTGATACGGGGAGGGCAGAAAGTCGCCGCCGATGATCAGGTGCAGCACCTCCCAGATGCTCAGGCAGACGGCCACCGAGAGAAGCGGGAGAAAGAGTTTGGATCCTTTCTTGAAAAATTCCGATGCGATCATAGTCGAACCCTCTTCGATGAGGCAAAGCGCGCTTCAATCAGGTTCAGACCCCAGGACATCAGGGCCCCGGTCAGGCCGATGGTCAGCATGCCGACGATGATGATGTCGGGCCGGGACAGCCGCCGACCCATCTGAATCAGGTAGCCCAGGCCCTGGGAGGCCGCCAGCAGTTCCGCGGCCACCAGCGTCGTCCAGGACGCGTTCAGGGAGAGCTTCAGGCCCGTGAACACCATGGGAATGGCCGAGGGGACGCCAATCTTGTAGAAGGTTTCCCAGCGGGAAGCCCCATAGATTTCAGCGACGCGGGTGAGCACCGGGTTGGTGAGTTTGATTCCGGTGTACGAGTTGATCACGCACGGCACGAAGGCCGCCAGCCAGATGATGAACGCCTTGGCCGGCAGCCCGATGCCGAGCCAGATGATGGCGAGCGGGATCCATGCGATGGGAGGGATGGGCCGGATGGCGTCGAACACGGGGGTCACCATCAGATCCAGCGGCTTGTACCAGCCCATGAGCAGACCGAGCGGTACGCCGATGAGAACGGCGGCACCAAATCCGGTCAGCGCCAGGAGGAGGCTCGTTTCGGTGTGCTCGAACAGAGTGCCGCCGTCGGGGTTGGCTTCAGTGAGCTTTATGATAAAGGTGGACACCAGCTGGCTGGGCGGCACGAGCTGGTAGGGCCCGATGAGGCCCAGCCGGCAGATGAGCTCCCAGGCGATGAGAAAGGCGATGAAGCTGATGAGCGAAATGGTGTTGTCCGCCGCCGCTGCCTTCAGCTGCTGCACGTACGGCGTCGGCGTGCGGGGGATCAGGGCTTGCTTGCAGACGTTTTCCATGGGCGTATCGACCTCAAGGGGTGGCGTCGCTGCCGGGAGGCGTCAGCCGTCCTGCCGGCAGCGACGATTGGGCTTCAGCCGCCGGTGGGCTAGTTCTTCCACTTCGCGGCAACGGCCTCCATGAACTTGGGTTCTATGAAGCAATTGTTCTTCACATAGCGATCCATTTCTTCCTTGTTGATGCGGCCCTGGTCCACGAAGAACTGGGCAATGGCCATCATCCAGGCCTTGGTCTTGTTGGGATCGGTCAGGAGGCTGACCTGCTCCTTCGGCAGGAACAGCGGCCGCAGTTCGAACTCCTTGGCCACCAGCTCCTTGGACAGTTCCATTCCACAGTAGTCGTTGAAATATTTGTGCAGGCGCTCGGTGCCCCACTTGTGGTCGCCTTTCATTTTCGCGACCATTTTCATGTAAATCTCCAGCCATTGCACCACCTGCTCGGGGTTCTTCTCGGCATACTCCTTGCGCACGATGATGGCGCCCGGGATCATGGCGCCGGCGCGGGCGCCGGAGGAGACCTTCTTCCATCCCCGGGATTCGGCGATGTAGCTGAACGGGGCCCACATCTGCAGGATGTCGCCCTGGCCGGAGGCGAACGCCGCCACCGCCTGGCCCTGTTCGATCTGGATGATCTGCACCTCATTGTCCTTCAACCCCAATGCCTTGAGGGTGGAGGAGAGGGCGAAGTGGCCGGTGGAGACGGTGGTGCACAGGATCTTCTTGCCCTTCCAGTCCGCGGCCGTGCCGTGGAGGTTGGGAAATTTCGGGTTGGCGCCCTTGGTTTTCAAAATCGGGGAGTCCGGCCGGACCCACAGGTCATTGGTCTCCGACTCGTCGTTGGAGATGCCGATCATCAAGGCGCCGTAACGGATGCTGGCCATCATCATGGGCACGGTGCCGATGGCGCCGACGTCCCATTCATTGGCGGCCATGGCTTCGATCTGGGGTGCGCCGGAGGGAAACATCATGTATTTCATGTCGATGGGAAGGTCTTTTAATTTCTCCTCCAGGACCTCCCAGGTGGGCATGCCGTGCAGACAGGGCTGTCCGCTTACCCGGACCATGGGCTTGTCGGCGGCCGCAACGGAACCGATGGTGAAAAGAATGCTGAGGATCGCAATGCTTGCAGTCAACCGTTTCATTTTATTCATCCCTCCTTGGTATCTTTGAACACTGGGTTAGCCTTTCGGGGCTCGATTACAGCGGCAGGCGCCAACTGCATTCGCGCCCACATCAACGTTTACGGTTGCGAACGCCGCCTTATGCCTCCTTTCCAGGCAAACGCCTCTGTCTGGTGTTTTTCCGTTCTGCCAAAAAGCTTTTTATCAAGCACGTCTCACCCGCCTCCGATGGGCGGGATGACGGTGACCACATCCCCGTTCTGCAAAAGCTGGTCGAAACGGCCATCCGCCCGGTTGACCATCAAGACACCCACGTCATCCGTCGGAATGCCGAGAGCATCCAGCAGGTCCGTAACACGCGAACCCTCCGCCAGTCTCACCTTTGCGCCTTCAGGCTGGTGCTTTTTCAGACTCTCGAAAAGCCTGATCTCAATGTCCATTTCCGATTAGTTTTCCAGCAGCCAGTAGAGACCCAGTTCCACCAGTTTCCCACGGGTGGGTCGCCCCTGGGCATCCCAGCCGGAGATGTCGTAGTAAAGCTGCACGAGATCCCTGAAAACTTCCGGGTCGATGCGCTTGCCCTTCAATGGGCCGCCCGGCATCTCCTCGAACCAGCGGGAGATCAGGGTGTCGTCCTTGGGGGTAAACCCCTCGCGGTTGTTGAACACCCGGGCCATGACGTTGGAGCGTTCGGTGGCATTGACCAATTCATACAGGCTGACGTCCCAACCCGTGATGGCGTTGACGGCCTCCACCAGGCGGCCGAACGTCATGGCGTGGATGGGCACGGAGACGAAGTTGCAGAGGTTCAGGACGTTGTTGATCCCCCAGGCCTTCTGGCCGATGGAGAAAAAGCGCATCTTGGCCGCGTCGGTCTTCAACGGATCGACAGGGTCGAAAAGACCCATCGGGTAGAGCTTGCTCACGCCGTCGCCCTGAAAGGCCACGTCGTGCGGGGTTTCGATGTGGTCGGCACCGGTGGGCGAGAGGGCAAAGCCCATCGCCATGCCGGTTTTTCCTCGCCCGTCGTGGAACGCCAGCTCCTGGCCTTTGATGTGAAAGGCGAATTTTTCCGCCCCGCGGCCGATCTTCTCGGCGGCCCGTTTGACACCCTGCGCCAGCACGTCCCCCAGTCCGGTGCGGCTTGCGATTTGCTCGATCAGCCAGATCATCGCATCGGCATCACCGTACCGAAGGGTGCGGCCGTCGGTGTCCTTTTCCGTCAGGATGCCGTTTTCGAAGCACTCCATGGCAAAGGCGATGACGGCCCCCGTGGAAACGACATCCAGCCCCTGGAGGTTGCAGATCTGGTTGCCACGGGCCACTGCCGGCAGATTGTCGATAGCCAGCATGGAACCGAGCGCGGCCAGGGACTCGTACTCGGCGCCCCCGAAACGCTTGTCGAGCGGGTACTTCTCGTGCGCGAGTTCCACGCGGCGCTTGCACCGCACGGCGCAGGCCCAGCAGGTGCTGTTCGAGTGGAAGATGGTTTCGTGGTAGGCCGGCGCCGAGAGCTTGTCCGCACCCTCGAAAACGCCCTCCTTGAAGTTGCGGGTCGGAAGAAACCCGCCGTCGTTGATGCCCTTGACCAGGCCGGTGGTGCCGAATTTCGTGAGCCCGACGTTCGGCGGGTGGGTCTTGATGCGCTCGTTGTGCCAGCGCCCGATCTCCTTGACCTTCTCGGGGTCCGCCATCTGCAGTTTTTGGGTGCCGCGCACCGCAATGGCTTTGAGGTTCTTGGAGCCCATGACGGCGCCCATGCCGGTCCGGCCGTTGTAGTGCTCGAGATCGTTCTGCACGCAGGCGTAGCGCACCAGGCGCTCGCCGGCCGGTCCAATCGAGACCACGCGGATGCGCTTGTCCTCCAGTTCGGTTTCCAGCTGCTCGAGCGTCTGCCAGTTGTCAAGCCCCCAGAGGCCCGCGGCGTCCCTGATCTCGACGGCCCCGTCCTTGATCCACAGGAAGACCGGCTTGGCGGCGCGGCCGCGCACGATGACGGCGTCGAACCCGGCGAACTTGAGCTCGGGGGCCCAGTAGCCGCCGGCCTCGGTCTCGGCGAATCCGCCCGTGAGGGGGGACTTCGCCCCGATGGTGTAGCGGTTGAAGCCGGAGAGCGGCGCGCCGGTGACCACGCTGCACGCGAAGACCAGGATGTTCTCCGGTGACAGCGCCTCGGTTCCGGGCTTGAGGTTCTGCAACAGGTAATAGGAGATGAAGTTGGACCCACCCATGTAGGTGCGGTACCACTTTTCTTCGGGCTCCTCGACGTGCCAGGACCCCTTGCTCAGATCCACGTGCAGTATTTTTCCGTTGTAACCGTTGGGC
The DNA here is from genome assembly GCA_035467535.1 of Desulfobacterales bacterium. GTDB lineage: Bacteria > Desulfobacterota > Desulfobacteria > Desulfobacterales > SpSt-501 > SpSt-501. The sequence goes on along the minus strand of DATITS010000063.1, from coordinate 1,323 downwards.
ATTTAGTCCTACCTTCCAATCATGCGGTCCTCATGCGACCGGCGTGGGCATGCTCCCCGGGGAGTCCTGCAGAAGGGACTCCCTGGGATTCCGCTGCCGAAGATTACTTGATGATCTTGTATATGGCGTTGCAGTCCTCTTTGCCGTGGCCGGCACTGCTTCCCGCTTTCAAATAATCCAGGGCCACCTGCATGGTGCTGGCGTCGTTGCCCCAGGCTTTTGCCATTTCGCAGCCTAAACGGACGTCTTTCAGGGCCAGGTCAAGTCCGAAGCGGCTCTTGAAATCCCCGCCGGCGATCCATGGCCCGCGCACGTCCATCTGGAAGCTTTTCGCGCCGGTGTCGTTGAGCAGTTCCAGCAGGTATTTCGGTTCGATGCCGGCTTTCTCGCCGATGCGGATGCCCTCCGCCAACACCGCCAAGTTCGTCATGCCGATGAGGTTGCTGATCAGCTTCAGCGCGCAGGCGGCTTCGACTTCACCGAGGTAGTAGACGGGTTTGCCGATGATCGTGAGGGTGTCCAGCATCTTCTCGTAGACGGCTTTCTTGCCGCCGGCGAAGATGGGTTCTTCGGCCTTTTCGGCATGCGCCGGGGTTTTGCCGAGGGGGCACTCCAGGAAGTCGATCCCCTTGGCTTCGGCCGCGTTGGAAAGCGTGCGGGCCGTTCCGGGGTCGATCGTGCTGACGTCGATGTAAGTGGCGCCTTTTCGCATCTTGGCGAGAAGGCCCTTTTCGCCCAGCATGACCGACTCCAAATGCTGGGGCAGTGGAAGGCTGGTGAACACCACGTCGGCTCCCGCCAGTTCTTCGATTTTTGCGGCGGCCCGGCCGGTGGCGCCGGCGGCCAGGGTGGCCTTCACGGCCTCGGGGTTGAGATCGAACACCCACACGCTCTTTTTGGCGCGAATCAGATTGCGGGCAAGCCCGCCACCCATCTGGCCGACGCCGATGAATCCGTATTGCATGACAGCCCCTCCTTGGGTTGCGTCCCGGAGGTGCGGAGCCGGATGGACGGGCTCCGGTGATCACCTGCCGTGGACCGTTGTGGTGAAACAGCGACCGGCCCGATGCCACCGGGAGCGGGCGGTCAAGCCCGCCCCCGGTGGCGCCTGTTTACGCGCTTTCGTACAGCTTGGTCAGCACGAACTCCTCGTGGCCGAGCGCTTCCTGGGCCGTGAGCCGGCCGTTGCAGGTGCGGATCAGCATCTCCAGCAGGTTGTCGCCGGACTGGTCCAGCGTCATCTCGCCCCTGAGAATCGCCGAGCAGTCGTAGTCGACGTGCTCGCTCATGGTCTTGGCCGTGATGGGGTTGGCCGTCAGCTTG
>DATITS010000062.1:0-17082 GCA_035467535.1 Desulfobacterales bacterium | reverse complement strand
GGTGTTCTTGACCTTGCCGGTCAGGGCGAAGATGGCCGTCCCCGGGCTGCGCGGGGAGCCGATGGCGGCGAACCACTCGGCCCCGTTCAGGATGATCTGGGGCGACATGGCGTAGCTCTTGACGTTGTTGAGATTGGTGGGCTTGCCCCACAGCCCCGCCACGGCCGGGAACGGGGGCCGCGGCCGGGGTTCCCCCCGCCGGCCTTCGATCGAGGCGAGCAGGGCCGTCTCTTCGCCGCAGACGAAGGCGCCCGCACCCTCCTTGACGATGAGGTCGAAGCTGAACCCCGAGCCCAGGATGTTCTCCCCGAGCAGACCGTACTCGCGGCCCTGCGCGATGGCGACGTGCAGCCGCTTCACGGCCAGGGGGTATTCCGCCCGGCAGTAGATGTAGCCCTGGCGGGCGCCGATGGCGTAGCCGGCGATGGTCATGCCTTCGATCAGGCTGTGGGGGTCGCCTTCGATGATGCTGCGGTCCATGAAGGCCCCGGGGTCGCCCTCGTCGGCGTTGCACACCACGTACTTGGGCTCGCCGGGCGCACGGCTGGTGAACTCCCATTTCAGGCCGGTGGGGAAGCCGGCGCCCCCGCGGCCCCGCAGGCCCGAGGTCTTCACCTCGTCCAGGACCTGCTGCCGGCTCATCTCGGCCAGCACCTTGGTCAGGGCCGCATACCCGTCGCGGGCGATGTATTCGCGGATCTCCTCCGGGTCGATCATGCCGCAGTTGCGCAGCGCGATGCGCTTCTGCTTGGTGTAGAAGGGGATTTCGCTGTAGTGGGGGATGGCTTTGTGCGACAGCGGCTCCTGGTAGGCGAGCCGCTCGACGATGCGGCCCTTGATCAGCGTTTCCGCCACCAGGTGCGGCACATCTTCCGGCTTGACCTGGCAGTAAAAGATGCCTTCCGGGTAGATCATCACGATCGGCCCCATGGCGCAGAACCCACGGCAGCCGGTCTGGACGATGCGCACTTCGCCGTCGAGCCCGCGCCGCTTGATTTCGGCGCTCAGGGCCGCCCGGATGTCATGGGCCTGCGAGGCCGCACAGCCCGTACCCTCACAGATCATCAGATTCGATCGCAACAAGGCGACAGCCATGGCTCATCTCCTTTAATCTTTTTACGCTCGGGGCAGGCGGCCGACCACCCACTCCTGCACCACGCGTCCGTTGATCAGGTGTTCCTCGATCAGCCGCGGGATCATCTCCGGTTTCACCGGGCCGTAGGTGATGCGGGTCCCTTCGGCCTGCTCAATGTCGACCAGCGGTTCAGAGGCACACATGCCGATGCAGCCGACGGTGGTGACGTGGGCGTCGATCTCGCGCTTTTTCAGCTCGGACAGGATCGCCTGCAGGGTGTCACGGGCGCCCGCCGCGATCCCGCAGGTCCCCAGGCCGACAATGATCTTGGTCCCGGTCTTGAGCCGCACCGCGATGTCGCGGCGGGACTCCTCGCGCAGCTTTTTTAAATCATCTATGCTCATTAGTTTCGGCATGGTCCGCTCCTCTCTTTCGCGGATCGATCGACCCGAGTGACGCGTGCTGAGTGGTTATTCGAGACTCTTTAAAATCGCGCTCATCTTTTCGGGCGCGATTTTGCCGATGGTCTGCTCATTCACCATGGCGACCGGCGCCAGCCCGCAGGAGCCCAGGCAGTAGACCACCTCGCAGGTGACCCGGTAATCGGCGGTGGTCTGCCCGGCCCGGATCCCGAGTTCCTGCTCCATGCGGTCGACGATTTTGCCGGCGCCGCGCACGTGGCAGGCGGTGCCGTCGCACTGCCGGACGATGTGCCGGCCGCGCCGGGTCAGGTAGAACTGGGAGTAAAACGTGGCCACGCCGTAAATCTTGCTCAGGGGGACGCGCATGCCGGCCGCGATGCGCCGCAGCACCTCCGGCGGCAGGTAGCCGTAGATTTTCTGGGCCTTCTGCAGCACGGGGATCACGGCCCCTTTCTGGCCCCGGTATTCGTCCAGAATGGGGTCCAGCTGCGTGAGATCCGGCGTGTTGTCCGGGGTGATCTTGACGTTGCTCATGTGCGCGCCTCCTTTGCGGCCGGTGCCACCGGTAGATGGACCACGAAAATGGTGCCCACACCTTCTTCGCTTTCAATGAGGGTGCGACCCCCGAGCTTGTCCACGATCTCCTTCACGATGGCCAGCCCAAGGCCCGTACCGACCTCGTCCATGGATTTGGCGTTTTCCGCCCGGAAAAACTCCGTAAACAGCCGCGGCCGGTCCGCCGCGGGGATGCCGATCCCGGTGTCGCTCACCTCGATGCGTACGGTGCCGTTCGCCTTCGCGAACTTGACCTCGACCGATCCTTCCGCAGGCGTGTACTTGATGGCGTTGGACACCAGGTTCTCGAGGAGCTGCTCCAGGGTCTCGAGCGGACCGCGGATGAGGGGCAGGCTTTCCGGCAGCTTCACCTGAAAGGCGAGCCGTTTCTCCGCCGCCTTGTCCTGGAAGGTGCGCCGCACGCGTCGTGCCAGCTCCTCCGGCGCGGTCGTGGCGCTGGGGTCCAGCCGCGCGCGCTCGCGGTTGCGGGAAAGCGCCATCAGTCCGTTGATCATCGACAGCATGGTCCGGGCCCGGCGGTCGAGCCGGCGCAGGTACTCGCTCTGCTCCTCGTTGATCGCGCCGAGATAGCCTTCACGCACCACTTCGAGGATGCTCAGCATGCCGGCGAGCGGCGCCCGAAGATTGTGGGTCACCTTCATCATGAACCAGTTGCGCTCGTTGCTCATGGTCTTGACCGCCTCGTAGGCCCGGGCGTTTTCGATGGCGATGGCCACGAGCCCCGCTGCGAGGCGGAAGAATTCGACGTCCCGGTCGCTGAACCGGGCGGGTTTCTCGCAATAGGCCCCGAGGATCCCCATGACCCGGTTCTCGACAAGCAGGGGCACGAAGAGCACGGATTGGATCTGCGCTGCGCTCAACACTTCCCCGAACTGAAACATTTCCTTTGCGGTGACCTGACCGGTGACGAAAGGTTCGCCATCGATGATGCGCCTGTTCAGGGGACTGCGGGCCACCTCCACCACCTGGTCGCGGACAAAGCTCTCGGGCAGGCCAAAGGCGGCGGCGTAGCGCAGAAACTTGCCGTCCTCCGTCAGCAGCTTGACCGAGCTGGCTTTGACCTGCATCACCAGGGCCACCTCGGCGGTGGCCGTGGTCAGAACCTGCTCGAGTTCCAAGGCCGAGCCGATGCCTTCCATGATGGAGAACAGCGTCTGGAGCTTGCGGCCGAAATCGGATTCGGCTTGCTGCAGCCGTCCCAGGTCGTCGACCTGCCGGCGCAGGGAGTGCACCACAGTGGCGGCGAAGCGTGCGGCCAGCAGGGCCACGGCAGCGAAGATGCCGAGGTTGACCGCCAGCTGCAGCGGATGCGGCAGCGGGGTGAGTTCGTGACCCTGGTAGAGGATTGACAGGTGGGGGAGACCGCCGCTGAACTCCGCCAGCGCCGTCAGGCTGAGGACTGTGATGCTGGCGGCACAAAAGAGGTGGGCCGCACGCGGGGAAAGCAGCACAGCAGCGCCGATGACAGGCAGCAGCAGGCCGAAGACGACCGGGCTGGCTACGCCGCCGGAAAGACAGGTGAGGCCCCAGAGGGCCGCGGCGTCCAAAGCTATCTGCCAGAGTGTGAACAGCCAGCGGGCTTCCGGGGTGCTGACTCGGTCATCCGGTCTTCCGCGGGTGCGCCGGAAGATCCATGTATTGTAGGTGAGAATGAAGCCGAAAACGAGGAGAAACTGCCACGCGGGAAAAACCACACCGGCTGCGGCCGCGCCCACCACGGCCGTGAGAACCCCGCCGGCCGCCCACCAGCGGATGCGGACCAGCCGCCGGGTCTGTTCGAGCGACCCCCCTGGGGGGTGGTTCTCTGGATGATGCGCAGCGGCGACCATGCAACCCACTCCACGTGCGTGAGCGTTCGGCCTCGGCGCAGAAGGCGCGCGTCAGGCTTCTTTTTTCGCCTTCAGAATCGCTTCGATCCGGGCCAGCAGTTTCTTGGTGTCCAGCGGCTTTTCGAACAGCCATTCCACCGGCCAGGCCTCCCCCAGGATGAATTCAAAGGGACCGGGCCCCTCCGTGCGCACCTTGTCGAGAAAGCTGGTCAGCATGATGATCGGCAGATCCTTGAACTCCGGGTCTTCCTTGAGCTTGAAGGCCAGATCAAACCCCTCGGTATCGCTGGTCATCATCACGTCCAGCAGCACCAGATCGGGCTTGATCCGGCTGAGGATGCTCACGGCATCTTTGCCGTTGACCGCCGTCTGCACCTCGTACCCGTTGCCCTCCAGGATGATCCGCGACGTCGCCACGATGTCCGGATCGTCGTCCACCACGAGAATGACGCCTTTTTTATCCATGGCTCCCCGTTTCCCTTCTTTGGTAACCCCGATACTGGCTGGCGGTGCGCGCGGGGGCGATGTCGGTTGCGCTGTGCCGGTCATTCGCCGATCCGGAACGGGTTCACCACCATCACCGGGACCGCTGCGGATTTGACCACGCGCTCGGCCACCGAACCGAAGATGACCTTGTCGAGCCCCTTGCGGCCGTGGGTGCCCATTATGACCAGGTCGATCTTGTTCGATTCGATGTAGTTCAGGATCTCGTCGGAGGGATCCCCTGCTGCCACCTTGCTCTTGACCCCCTCGAAGCCCTTGAAATGCTCTCCGGCAAACTCGTAAAGGCGCTTTTCGGCCCCATCGATGACCTCCTTTTCGAACTGGCTCACCGACGGGTGGGGGACATACATGCTGGTAAAGTAGTCGAAGACCCGCGCCACGAACAGCAGGTGGATGAGCGCCCCGTGTTTGGCGGCCATGCCCTGGACGTACGGCACGATCTTGAGGGAAGACTCCGAAAGATCGAGCGGAAAAAGGATTTTTTTGAACTCTTTCATGGTGTACCTCCTTAATTCAGAAGGGGTTCGAGAATCGGTGGGGCATAACTTCAGGAGCGAGGTGTTGCGCCTGTCCTTAATGGCAGCAACAGGTGTGCCATCAGTCCGGGCGTGCGGCAGCTTCCTTAACTCGTTGGAATGACAGTCCTTAATCCTTTCCATGGCGAACGGCTGCGTGCAGCGGATTGGCCGGGTCTGTCAAATTGTTTTACAGGCTGTAAAAGGTAGCTGCTCAGGTCAAAAGATTTCGCGCTTGTTTTCGCGGTGGTCGACGATGTACAGGAGGGTCGCCACCTTGCCGAGTTCCTCCTTGAGGGCCGGGAGCTTGGACCGTTCCAGGCTGCGCAAGCGGATGTAAACCTTGCGGAACCCCTCGGGCACGTTGTCGTAGGAGGTGAGGATGCTCACCATCCGGCCTCCGTGGTTGCGGATGATGTCGGCCAAGTCCTTGATCGAGCCGGGCCGGTCCGGGGTCATGAAGGCGATCTGGATGCCGCGGTTGCCGATGCCGGTCAACGAGATGAGCACGCGGAAAATGTCCGACTGGGTGATGGTGCCGACGACTTTTCCCGCCGCGTCGACGACAGGCGCACCTGAGATCTTGTTGGCCAGGAGGACCTCGGCGGTCTCTTCGACGGTCAGATCGGGCGAGACCCTGATCGGGTTCTTGGACATGATGCTTTTCACCTTGATCTTTGCGATCAGGTAGAGCATCTCGTGCACATCCAGCGTGGTGGCGTCCGAGGCCGAGGCCCGCTTCAGGTCGCGGTCGGTGACGACCCCGACCAGGCGGCCGTCTTTGAGCACCGGCAGCATGCGGATGGTGTGCTGTTTCATCAGTTTCATAGCATCCTGCATGGAGTCTTCTTCGTTGACCGTGATGACATTTTTGCTCATCCAATTCGTGACCAGCATTTCAGCACCTCCGTTTTATAGGTAGTTGTCCTCAGGTAGATAGGCTGAAGGCAGATAGACTGAAGGAAAAGTGCCGGCTCACTCCCCCTCCACCGATGTCATCAGCTTGAGCCTGTATTTTTGAATCTTGGAGTGCAGGGTCGGCCGGGACAGACCGAGCAGCTTCGCCGCCTGCGACCGGTTGCCGTGGGTGAGGTTCAGGGCCTCGCCGACCAGGATGCCGGCGAAGTGGTCCACGGTCGCCTCGAACTTGTTCGGCTCTGCGCCGGAGGTGATGGCCTCCCGTACCCACTGGCGCAGGATCTGCTCCGTCCCTGCCGCTGACAGCGAGCGATGCAGGGTTCCGCCGCCGACGGCCTGCGCCATTTCCTGCGCCGGAATCGGGGCCCCGCGGTTGAAGATCAGGGCCTTGTGGACGGCGTTGGCCAGCTCGCGGACGTTGCCCGGCCAGCGGTGGCAGTTGAGGAGTGTTACGGCCTCCGGCGTGATGCCGGGATTGTCAATTTCGAGCTCGGCGGCATAACGCCTCAGAAAGTAATCCACCAGCAGCGGGATGTCTTCCAGGCGCTCCCGCAGGGGCGGGAGCGCGATCGTTACGACCTTGAGGCGGTAGTACAGGTCTTCGCGAAAGCGGCCCTGCTCGAGGGCGGCCTCGAGATCGCGGTTGGTGGCGGCGATGATGCGCACATCCACCGGGATGGTCTCGCGCCCTCCCAGGCGCTCGATGCTCCGCTCCTGGAGCAGGCGCAGGATCTTGGACTGGATGCCGAAGGGCATGTCGCCGATTTCATCGAGGAAGACGGTGCCGCCGTTGGCCTGCTCGATTTTGCCCACGCGGCGGTGAGCGGCCCCGGTGAACGCGCCTTTCTCGAAACCGAACAGTTCGCTTTCCAGCAGGGTCTCCGGGATGGCGACACAGTTGATGACCTGGAACGGTTTGTCGGCCCGCAGGCTGTGCGAATAGACGGCGCGGGCGGCGAGTTCCTTGCCGGTGCCGGACTCGCCCCGGATGAGCACCGTGGCCTCGGTCGAAGAGACCCGCCCGATCGCCTTATAGACATTCTGCATGGGCGGGCTGCGGCCGACGATGGCCTCGCGGCTCGATGTGTCCGGGGCGCCGTTCATGTCCACCGGCGAGCGCATGAAACGCCCGGCTTCCAGGGCCTGCCGAATGACCGTCAGCATGGCCGGGACCTCAAACGGTTTGAGCACGTAGTCAAAGGCCCCGAGCTTGGTAGCCTCGATCGCGTTTTCGGTGGTGCCGTAGGCCGTCATGATGATGACCGGCAGTTTGGGTTCCATGCGGTGGATCGATCGGAAGGCCGCAAGCCCGTTCATGCCCGGCAGGCACATGTCGAGGATGACGAGGTCGAAGGCCTTTTTTTCCACCTTCTGGACGGCGGCTTCACCGGCGGCCGCGCTCTCCACCGCGTAGCCCTCCTCGGCGAGGAGCTTGTGAAAGCTTGCGCGCAGCTGGTCGTCGTCGTCCACGATGAGAATCGTGCTCATGGTTTAAAGACCCTCTATCGGCAGCGTGATGATGAATTCGGCCCCTTCGCCGGAGTTGGATATCACTTCGAGCCGGCCCCCGTGCTCGGAGATGATCCGCTGGGCGATGCTCAGGCCCAGCCCCGTGCCGTCCGCCTTCGTGGAGAAGAACGGCTGGAAGACTTTCGAAAGAATAGCGGCGTCGATGCCGGGGCCGTTGTCGTGTATGCGGATGACCGCCACCTGCTTCAGCAGCGGGTGGTCTTCCGCGGACTCCGCGATCGAGATCGATCCTCCCCGGGACATGGCTTCACAGGCGTTGACGATGATGTTCACCAGGACCTCCTTGAGCTGCTCGGAATCGGCCGACACATGCGGCAGCGGCTTAAGGCGGTTGACCCGCACGGTGACATCATAGGATTTCAGGCGGTGTTCCAGGAGCCCAATGGCGGAATCCACGACACTGGATGGGCTGATCGGCTGCATCTTCAGCTTCGGCGGCCGAGAGAACTCGAGGAAGTTCTGCACGATGGTGTCGATGCGGCGGATCTCTGCTGCGATCACTTCCAGGTCCTCCTTCTGGGCATCGTCCAAATCGAGCGACCGGCTCAGCGAAAACAGGCGCATCTGCACCGAAGTGAACGGGTTGCGGATGCTGTGGGCCATGCTGGCGGCCAGGGTGCCGACCAGGGCCAATTTTTCGGTCTGCGCCAGGGTCTCCCGGCTTTTCTCCAGCTCCGAGTGGGACTGGTCCACGTCGTGCAGCAGCACGCGCACGCGGCGGCTCAGGGTTTTGACCTCGTTTCCGGTGCGGGCCGGACCGCCCTCGCGATAGGCCTCCGCCGTCAGCCGGCGCAGCGGCACCACGATCTGGTAGACGAAGACCAAAAACAGCAGCAGGCTCAGGCCCGCGGTGATGAAGATGGCGGCGACCGCGATGATCCGCAGCTTCACGGCCTGCGCCTGGCTCGCGGCCCGGGCGGCGAGGATGCGGTCGGCGGCGTCCGTGGCGGTGAGGCCCTCTTCCGTGACGGAGGCCAGCTGCTCCTCCATGCGGGAGGTGGTCGAAACCAACATCAGCGCCAGGCCGAACGTGATCACGGCGAAGCCGGCCAGGATCAGCGCGATGCGGTATTTCAGGCTGAGTCGCAGCATGGGAGCATCGCCGCTTCTACTAGTTTCCCTTGGACCGCGAGCTCAGGACCATCTTCTGGAGGTGCTCGAACACGGCGCCACCCTCGATGGCGGCCGGCTCCTTGCCGGAGGCGAGCCGGTGGAAGCGCTCGATTTTTTCCTTCTCCAAGGTGCCGAACAGCTCCTCGGTCAGCCTGAGATCGTTGCGGGTAAGGTTGAACATGACAGCCGGACCGAGCACTTCCTCGCCGCTGTCCTTGACGTATAGGGCGCCGAAGACCGTGCAGTGGGGTACCCGCAGGGTGCGCGGGGCGGCCTTGAAGCCCAAAAGTTCGCTGAACAGTGCCAGATTTTCGTTGACGCCCTGCGCGTACTTGCTTTCGAGGGAGGCGATCCCGTCGCGGCGGATGTCGTTGATGTCCTCCGCGTTGAAGGAGAGGTCGAGTCGGGCGATGCTCTCGTCCTGGACGGCCTTGAGCGAGACCGCCTTGCGGCTGATCTTGACGTCGGAATCCCTCAGGATTTTGATGATGTTCCAGATCTTCGCCATTTCACCCACGGTGGGGCTTTTGCGCATGGCGACGTCTGCGACCGTCGTCCGGTAGATGGGCAGTTCATTGTCGAGAACGAGGATCTTTTTGACGGGCGCGTCGGTCTCCTCGACATAGAGATCGAGATCCCGCACCCGTTGGGGGGAGTAGGGGCTTAAGGAGAGGAGCTGGCGCATGGCCTCCTTGTCGAGCTTGACCTCGCTTCCCAATGCCCCGATGGTGGCGAGGACCCGGCCGGCCAGCTGATCGATCTGGATCTTCTGGAGCAGATTATCTCTGAACGCCATGGCAGCCTCCTTTCAACGTTGCCCCGTTTTAGCATAAGGGGACATTGAAGTAAAATGCACCCACATTTTGACCGCACCTGGCGAATGGTGTATATGAAGTTACGGCTCAGGTAGATAGACCGAAGGCTGAAGGCGTTTAGGGACAAACCCTGCGCGATCCTTATTACCCTTCAGCCTTCAGCCTAAACACCTGAGGGGTTACAGCGTCAGCACGTGCGTCCCACGACAACCGCTTCTCGCACTCACGAGGCGCCCATGGCCGAACACGTCACCCTCATCTATGCGGGCAAGGAGTTCCGGTTGCCTCTCGTCACGGGATCAGAAGGGGAGAAGGCGATCGACATCTCCCTGCTGCGCCGGGACACCGGCCTGATCACCCTCGACTCGGGCTATGCCAACACCGGCAGTTGCAAGAGCGCCGTCACTTTCGTGGACGGGGAGAAAGGCATTCTGCGCTACCGGGGCATCCCCGTGGAGCAACTGGCCGAGCGGTCCACTTTCAAGGAGACCGCCTACCTGCTCATCAACGGCGAACTGCCTGCCCAGAAGGAACTCACCCGGTTTTCGGTCCTGTTGAACGACCACTCCCTCGTGCATGAGGACATGAAGACGTTTTACCAGAACTTCCCCCGCTCATCGCACCCGATGGGGATCCTCTCGGCCATGGTGAACGCGCTGCGCAGCTTCTACCCCGAGCTGGAAGACCTGGACGAGGAGACCACCATCACGGTGACCCGGCTGCTCTCAAAGGTCCGCACCATGGCGGCCATGTCCCACAAGATCTCCCGCGGCCACACGGTGGTCTACCCGCGGTCGGACCTGACCTACTGCGCCAACTTTCTCAACATGATGTTCGACTCGCCGGTCAAGCCCTACGAGATCGACCCGGACGTGGTCAAGGCGCTGAACGTGTTTTTGATATTGCACGCCGACCATGAGCAGAACTGCTCCACCGCCGCCGTGCGCGTCGTGGGCAGCGCCCGGGTGAACCTCTACGCCGCCATCTCGGCCGGGATCGCGGCTCTCTGGGGGCCGCTGCACGGCGGCGCCAACCAGGCCGTGATCGAAACCCTGGGAGAGATCGCCCGCAGCGGGAACCTGCACCGGATGATCGAGCGCGCCAAGGACCGTAAGGACCCTTACCGGCTGATGGGCTTCGGCCACCGGGTTTACAAGACCTTCGACCCACGGGCCCGGATCATGAAGCGCATGGCCCATGTGCTCCTGGACAAGCTCAACCTGTCCGACCCGCTGCTGGACGTCGCGCGCGAACTCGAGGAGATCGCCCTGAAGGACGACTATTTCATCGAGCACCACCTGTACCCGAACGTCGACTTCTACAGCGGCATCGTTCTGCGGGCCATCGGGATCCCCACCAACATGTTCACGGTGCTGTTCGCCATCGGGCGGCTGCCGGGCTGGATCGCCCAGTGGAAGGAGAGCATGGACGACCCCGAGTGGAAGCTCTGCCGCCCGCGGCAGGTCTACACGGGGCCGCAGGCGCGGTCCTACGTGCCGATCGAGGAGCGCTGAGCCGGCCGGCGACGGCCCCGTCAGACAAATGGCACATAACGTTATAAATTCGAAGCACGAAATCCGAAACAACTCCATTTTCGAATTTGGTTCCGGCTTGGCCGGATGGGGCCTTTACGGAGTCATCACGCTTTCAGATTGTTTCATTCAACCAGGGAGGGAGAAAGATCATGATCATCGGGATACTGAAGGAGATCAAGACCAAGGAAAACCGGGTCGCGATGACGCCGGCCGGGGTGGAGCAACTGGTGGGCCGGGGCCACACGGTGTGCGTGGAAACCCATGCGGGGGAAGGGTCCGGGTTCACAGACCCGATGTACGAAAAGGCCGGGGCTGCGATCCTGACGAAGGCGAAGGATGTCTACGCCAAGTGCGCGATGGTGATGAAGGTCAAAGAGCCGCTGGCGAAGGAATACCCGCTGATCCGCAAGGGGCAGGTGGTGTTTACCTATTTTCACTTCGCGGCCTCCGAGGAGCTGACGCGTGGGATCATCGCCTCCGGCTGCACCGCCGTCGCCTACGAGACCGTCCGGAAGGCCAACGGGTCGCTGCCGCTGCTGACACCCATGAGCGAGGTGGCCGGCAAGATGGCCGTGCACGCAGGCGCCAAGTACCTCGAAAAGATCTATGGCGGCAAGGGCAAGCTCCTGGGCGGTGTCCCGGGGGTGGACGCCGGCACGGTGCTGATTCTGGGCGGCGGGGTGGTCGGCATCAATGCCGCCAAGATCGCCTGCGGGTTGGGTGCGAAGGTCTACCTCCTGGACAACAACCTGGAGCGGCTGCGTTACCTGAGCGACGTCATGCCGCCCAACTGCTTCCCGGTGGTTTCGAGCCCGGCCAACATCCGCAAGTACCTGCAGGAGGCGGACCTGGTGGTGGGGGCGGTGCTCATTCCGGGCGCCACCGCGCCGCGGCTGGTCACGCGCGACATGCTCAAGCTCATGAAGAAGGGCACGGTGATGGTGGACGTCGCCATCGACCAGGGCGGCTGCATCGAGACCGCGCACCCCACCACCCACGACGACCCGATCTACGAGATCGACGGGATCATCCACTACTGCGTGGCCAACATGCCCGGCGCGGTGTCCATGACCTCCACCATCGCGTTGACCAACGCCACGCTGCCCTACGCGATCGAGATCGCCGAAAAGGGCGCCCGGCGGGCGGCTCAGGAGAACCCGGAGATCGCTCAGGGCATCAACATCATCGACGGCAAGGTGACCTACCCCGGGGTCGCCGAGGCCTTCGCGCTGAAATACACGCCGATTGAGAAGGTGCTGGGGCAAAAGAAGCGCAAATGAGGCAGGGAATGCAGTCATATGGATTCACGGCATGTTTTGGAAAAGCGCCTCCGCCTGCCCTACTTTGTCGAAGCGTATGAATCCGATGGGATAAAGCGGGAGGATTCCATAAGGAGGTTTTTCGAATGGCGAAGACCAAACAGTCGTTGGATGGTTTGTGCGTGAACACCATTCGGGCGCTCGCCATGGACATGGTCGAGGCGGCGAAGTCCGGGCACCCCGGGGCTCCCATGGGCCTGGCGGCCGGGGCCTACGTGCTGTGGACCCGGGTGCTGAAACACAACCCGCGTAACCCCGGCTGGGCCGACCGGGACCGTTTCGTGCTGTCCGGCGGGCACGCCTCCGCCCTGCTTTACAGCCTGCTCTACCTGTGTGGATATGATCTTTCCCTCGATGAGCTCAAGCGCTTCCGCCAGTGGGGCAGCAAGACCCCCGGGCACCCCGAATACGGGCACACCCCCGGGGTCGAGACCACCACCGGCCCCCTGGGCCAGGGTTTTGCCAATGCCGTCGGAATGGCCATCGCCGAGCGCCACCTGGCGGCGCGTTTCAACCGCGGCGGCCGGAAGATCGTCGATCACTTCACCTTCGTGTTCTGCGGCGACGGCGACATGATGGAGGGGATCACCTCCGAGGCCGCCTCCCTGGCCGGCCACCTCGGCCTCGGCCGGCTCATCTGCCTCTACGACGACAACCGGGTGACAATCGACGGCGGCACCGAGCTCTCCTTCACCGAGGACGTGGCCCGCCGGTTCGGCGCCTACCACTGGCAGGTCCTGCGGGTCAAAGACGGCAACGATCTGGACGCCATCCGGCAGGCGTTCGAAACGGCCAAGGCCGAAACCGGGAAACCGTCCCTGATCGTTTGTCGCACGCATATCGGCTATGGCAGCCCGCACAAGCAGGATTCCCACGAGGCCCACGGCGCGCCCCTGGGACCGGAGGAGGTTCGCCTGACCAAGGAACGGCTGGGGCTGCCGCCGGACGCGGTCTTCAGCGTTTCCGACCCGGTGCGCGCGCATTTCCGCCGCTGCGTCGAGCGGGGCGCGAAGGCCGAGGCGGCCTGGCAGACGAAATTTATGGGCTGGGCGCAGAAATACCCTCAGCTTGCCGAAGGCTGGCGGCAAGCGATCGACCACACACTGCCGCCCGGCTGGGATTCGGACCTGCCGTCCTTTGCCGACGGCAAACCGGTCGCCACCCGGGCGGCGTTCGGGCAGGTGCTGAACGCCGTCACCGCCCGGATGCCGACGCTGATGGGCGGTTCGGCGGACCTGACGCCCTCCAACAACACGGCCATCAAGGGTGCGCGCGATTTCCAGAAAGGGGCCTGGGACGGGCGTTACCTGCGCTTCGGGGTGCGGGAGCACGCCATGGGGGCGATCCTCTCGGGGCTTGCCCTGCACAAGGGGGTGCGGCCCTTCGGCGGGACCTTCCTGGTCTTTGCCGACTACATGCGCCCCGCCATCCGGCTGGCGGCGCTGATGCGGTTGCCCGTCATCTACATCTTCACCCACGACAGCATCGCCGTCGGCGAGGACGGCCCCACGCATGAGCCGGTGGAGCATCTGGCCAGCCTGCGCGCGATTCCGGGCCTGACCGTGATCCGGCCGGCGGATGCCACCGAGACCGCGGCGGCCTGGCGCCTGGCGCTTCAGGGGGTGAACGGACCGGTGGCCCTGGTGCTGAGCCGCCAGAACCTGCCGGTGCTCGATCGCGCCGCGTTTGCGGCCGCCGACATGCTGGCCTGCGGCGCCTACAGCCTGTCGGAGGCCGGCGGCGGCCAGCCGCGGGTCATTCTGATCGCGAGCGGCTCGGAAGTTCACCTCGCCCTGAAAGCCCAGGGCATGCTCGCCGAAAAAGGGGTTGCCGCGCGGGTGGTGAGCATGCCGAGCTGGGAGCTGTTCGAGAAGATGCCCCGGGAATTCCGGGATTCCGTGCTGCCGCCGGAGGTGACGGCCCGGTTGGCGGTGGAGGCGGGGATCGGCATGGGCTGGGAGCGCTACGTGGGCGCAGACGGGGCCGGGGTTTTCATGACGGGCTTCGGTGCGTCCGCCCCTGGCGGGACGGTCATGGAGCAATTCGGGTTCACCGCTGCGAACGTGGCCGAAAAAGCCCTGAAGCTGTTGGGCCTGTAACGACGAGCCCGGACGCTATTTCACCGCCAGCACCGGGCAGTGGGCCTCCAGGATCACATACTGGGCATTCGAGCCGAACATCAGCTTGCCCACCCTGGAGCGCCGCTTGGTCCCGATGACGATCATGTCGACCGCCAGTTCTTTTGCGAACTGAACCATTTCTTCTCCAGGCTCCAACCCCTGGGCCGAGAGTTTGCCCTCACAGCGAATGCCTGCGTTGGCGATCGCATTTTTGGCATAGCTCAGTTCTTTTTCGAAATTTTCGTAGATTTCCCGAACCGCATGCTGACCGCCCTCGACCGAGGTGAACACGTATACATCCGCCGCCAACGCCTTGGCCAGTTTCTGCCCCTCGGCGAGGGCGTTTTGGGATGCCGTTGAGCCGTCATAGCCGATCAAAATTTTCATGAGAGCCACCTTAAATTATAGATGGTAACGTGCCGTTCGGATCAGTGGGCAATCCGCAGTCCGAAGTTGACGCATCGCGCTTGGATCTACAATAGGTGAGGCGGAAATGGAAGTCAATTTGCTGCCGACCGGCGCATGGGTGCCTCATTAAACAATGAAAAATTGTTATCCATGCCATAAGAATTATTAGATTGACATATGTCGCCATAACTCTACTATGCCGCTAGGAAAACTGGCCCGGTAGTCCATCGCAACATGCCGCTCCGGGGGGCATCGCACGGCCGCCCGGGAACCGAACCTCATCGCATTCATCTTGGCGAGGTGACACGTGTTGAGCTTCCTGTTTAAAAAAGAAAACCAGCTGAACAACCTCATTTCCAGCTACCTCGAGAACCTGGTCAAGACCCAGGAGCATTTTGTCAAAGCCATGGACACCTGCCTGGATGAGGGCATCTGCGGCGAGTTTGCCTTTTTGATCGAGCAGACCCACAAGTTCGAATCCAAGGCCGATGACATCCGGGACGAAATCAACTACCTGATGTACAGCCGTGCCTTGATTCCCGAGTCGCGCGAAGACGTCATGAACCTCATCGAACAGGTCGAGGTCATCCCGCGCATTTTCGAGCTGATCCTGCACCTGATCCGTACCCAGAGGATCAAGATCCCCGATTTCGCAATGTCCGAGGTGAAGGATCTCATCCGCATGTCGGTGGAAAGCTGCGATCTGGTGATCAAGCAGATCGACCTCATGCTGAAAAACAGGCAGGGCATCCGGGCCTTGATGACCACCATCGACCACAATGAAAGCCACTGCGATCACATCGAACGCAGCCTCATGACCAAGGTGTTCGATTCCAGCCTCGACCCGTTTCACAAGATCCAGCTCAAAGAGCTCATCATCGCCATGGGCGAGATTTCGGACCAGGCCGACCGCCTATCCAAGCGGGTCAACATCATGGTTTTAAAGAGGCGCGTCTGATGGTCGCGCTGCTCGGAGGCGTCTTTCTGGGGTGGTCGTTAGGGTCCAACGACGCCGCCAACTGCTTTGGTGCGGCCGTGGCCTCGCGCATGGTGCGGTTCTGGACGGCCGCCGGCTTGTGTGCGGTTTGCGTGGTGCTGGGTGCCCTGCTCGAGGGGCAGGCCGGCATCGAGACCCTGAATGACCTGACGCAGATCGACCTGGAGCAGGCCGTGGTCGTCACGGTGGCCGCGGCGGTCACCGTGACGATCATGACCCTGTTCGGACTGCCGGTGTCCACCTCCCAGGCGGCGGTGGGGGCCATTCTCGGCATCGGGTTTTTCAACCAGGAAATCAACGTGGCCGAGCTGGGCAAGGTGGTGGCCTGCTGGTTCGGAACGCCGCTGGGCGCCATGGTGATCTGCCTGCTGCTCTACAAACTGCTGGCGGCGATCTACAACCGCCTGACGGTGAGCATCTTCCGGGCCGACTCGCTGCTAAGGATCGGGCTTGTCCTTGCCGGGTGCTACGCCTCCTACGCGCTGGGCGCCAACAACGTCGCCAACGCGACGGCCGTGTTCGTCGGGGCCGGGATGCTCACGGTTTTCCAGGCCGCCCTGATCGGCGGCTTGAGCATCGCCTTCGGGGTGCTGACCTACAGCCGGGGGGTGATGGAGACGGTGGGCACCAAGCTGGTGCGGCTGGACCCGTTTGCGGCGCTGGTGGTGGTGCTGGCCGAAGGCCTCACCGTGCACTTCTACACGCTGCTCGGGGTGCCGGTGTCGACCTCCCAGGCCGTGGTGGGGGCGGTGCTGGGGATCGGGGTCCTGAAAGGGGCCGCCACCATCAAGCGCAAGACGCTCTACGGCATCCTGACCGGCTGGTTCCTGACGCCGCCGGTCGCCTGCTTCATCGCCATGTGCATTTACTACGCCATCCACTTGCAGTACGTTCCCAAGTGAGGATTTTTATATCGGATCTCATTTTGAAATTAGGGAATTTCTATTGTATGGCTTTACCAGACATTCAAGATGAAAGGAGGTGAGCCGATAGAAGACCCGCTCCAAGCCGAGCGGGGATTCCTCGCGGTCTTGCGGCCGTCCGTGGAATTCTTCAACTTCAACGCCGAACCCAGGAGGTGCATCATGAAGGGGAAAATGTTGACGGTAGTAGCATTGGTCGTGCTCTTCGCTTTCGCGGCGGGCATGGCCCAGGCGGCGGATTCGATCAGCGCTTACATGGGCTTCTCCCGCGAGGTGAACGAGGCCCTGGCCAAACGCATCCAGGAGAAAACCGGAGTCGAGGTCAAGAACATCACTCTCTCGTGGGGCGAGATCTGGGCCAGGCTCAAATCGGAAGCGCCGCGGTTCAATGCCGACATGGTCATGAGCTTCGGGGGGGCTGCCGCTATCGAAGGCACCGGGAAAGGGTACTACGAAGCCTACAAATCCCCTGCCTGGAACGAC
>DATITS010000061.1:0-2104 GCA_035467535.1 Desulfobacterales bacterium | reverse complement strand
CACCGCGTTCTGGACGGCGTCGTTGACGCTGCCGTGGTAGGAGCCGAAGGGCATGTCGCCGATCACGAAGGTGTCGGGCGCACCGCGCCGCACGGCTTCGGTGTGGTACATGCTCTGCTCGATGGTTACGGGGATGGTCCCTGGGTAGCCGTAGACAGCCATGCCGAGGCTGTCGCCCACGAGCAGCATGTCCATGCCGGCCTTTTCGGCCAACTGGGCCGTGGTGAAATCGTAGGCCGTCATCCACACGGCTTTTTCACCCTTTTCCTTCATCTGCTGCAGGTCGAAACGGGTCAGTTTCTTCTTCATGTCAATAACCTCCTTCCGTGCAAGTCTAAAATTAGTATGAACTCGTAAAAGTCATCTTAAGCCGCACAAGCCCGGCGCATATAGCACACATCCTCTCGCGGATCCATCGGTTTTCGGTCACCCGCACCCGCAACCGCAATCGCACCCGCCGGATCCGGCGTGGGCCGTCAGTTCGGCTATGGCCCGGACGATTTCGCGGCCGTCCGCCGGTTCGATGCCGGTGAGCCTGGCCTGAAAATGCACCTCGTCCCGCTCCTTGAAAGGTGCGGAAAACACCGGGGCCAAGTGCTCGAAGAAGTGCTCCATGTCGGAGCGCGTGACGCGAAATGAGATCTCCTCCCCCGGTTCGCGGCCGGCCAGGAGATACTCGAAGGGCGTCATGCCGCCGGTGCCGATGCCGCAGATGAAAGTGAACCCTGGACGGGGAAGCGGCAGGTTCATGTCGCCGGGGGTCGCACCGGCCCGGAGAGTGACTGAAATCTTCTGCAACGGCTCGACGTTCGGCATGGCGAGTGCTCCCTACGGGTTGGGCCGTGCGGCTGGCTCCGGGCCGGGTGTGATCAGGTATTCCGCGATGAGCGCTTCCACCGCGATGCGTTGCATGGCGATGCGTTCGGCGAGCGGCAGCACGCTCGGCGTGACCACCGCGTAAACGACGGAACTTGCGTTCTGGCGGAGGTAGCCGGAGAGCGTGAGCTGATCGACGAACTTCATCAGCGTCAGCCCCCACATGGGGGCGGCGATGATGCCGTTGGTGGGTTTGAGCAGCACTTTGCGGAGGTCGGTCTCGATGGGATAGCCTTTCGCGCGCAGCGCGCCAACGATCCGTTCGGATGGTGCGGTCGAGTCCAGCCCGTACTGCCAAATGTAAAAACCGGTCGCCTCCGGGTCTTCGCGCAGATCGATCACGAGATCGTAGCGCTTTTCCCTCAAAAACCGCCGGATGGTGCGGGATTCGTGGGAGGTGAAGTTCGCAAAGTCCCACTCGATGTCGACCCCGTTCGGGCTCGCGCCGACCCCATGGACCCAGCCCCACGGGTTGGCGAGCGGCAGGATGTCCGCGTCGTAGAGAGGGGCCGCCTCGGAAAGAGCGGCGAGCTCCCGCACCAGGTCCAGCGTGTACTGCACCCCGGCGGCCCCGTTGCCGTTAACGCCGGCGATGAGGAGAACCCGTTTCAAGCCGGGCTGGAAGGGCCTGTAGACGATGCGCCAGAAGGGGGCCTCAAAGCCGTCCGTACTGACCTGACCGAGATCGGTCAGCAGCACGTTCGACGAGGCGGTGTCTGCCGCCTGCAGCCGGTCGTGAACTGGCGCGAGGCTTCTCACGGCCGGGTAGCTGTAGCCGGTCGTCTGGTGCATCCGCAACAGCGAGCACGACCACAACGCCCATGGGATCAACAATAAGACCAGCACCCGCATGGGGCGCGGGCCGAGTGCGGAACAGTCTATCCCGGAAGTCGTCATGTTGGATGAACTCGCAAAAAAGTCAGCATGTTTTGTCGGCGATGATCCAGGCCGTCAGCCGCCTGTCCGCATGGATCTGGACCTTGAGCCCGCGGTCGGCCAGCATGTCGCGGATTTCCTGGGGCCGGAAGAAGCGGCTGCGCATCAGGGTGGCCCTCTCGGCCAGGGCGATCAGCTTGACAGCGGTCCGGTTCAGATCGAACTCTTCGATGAGCAGCCTTCCCCCGGGCTTGAGGACGCGGACGAGGTCCTCGATGGCCGCCCGTTGACGGGTGAAGTGGTGCAGGGCGTCGACGACCAGGATCCGGTCGAACGTGCCGTCGCCGAAGGG